>JAJYXX010000071.1 GCA_021801545.1 Chloroflexota bacterium
CGGCTCGTCGAGGAGGAAGACGTCCGGCTCGGCCGCAAGCGCCCGGGCGAGGAAGACGCGTCGGCGCTGGCCGCCCGAGAGCGAGCCGATCTGGGTCCCGCGATGCTCCGTCATGCCGACCTTCTCGATCGCCTCGTCGACCGCCCGGTGGTCGGCCGGACCCGGACGCCGGAGCGGTCCGAGGGCTGGGTAGCGGCCCATCATGACGACGTCGCGCACGGTCACCGGGAAATGCCAGTCGACGAGCTCCGCCTGGGGGACGTAGGCGATCCGGCGCGCCTCCCGCCCGGCCGGTGCGCGGAGCACCTCGACCCGGCCGTGCCAGGGGACGAGGAGGCCGGCCATCACCTTGAGGAGCGTGCTCTTGCCGGCGCCGTTCGGACCGACGACCGCCAGGAGCGTGCCCGGCTCGATCGCGAGGTCGACGTGCTCGAGCGCGACCCGGTCGCCGTACCCGGCGGTGACGTCGGAGAGCCAGATGTCCGCGTGGGCATGGGCGTGCCCCGCGTCGATGCCCGCCCCGACGACCGCCAGCCGGTGACCGTCGCCATGACGGTGCGGGTGCTCGCGCGGCCCGCCCGGTGGATCCGGCGGTGGGTCGAACACCGGCTCGCCCGGCCCCTCGAACGCCGGGTCGGCCGGTCGGCCGGCCGGTAGCTGGCTGTCCATCAGGTCGCCCGGCGGCTGGCTGTCCATCGGCTCCATCCTACCCTCGCCCGATCATCGGAGCGCCGCCACGAAGCGCTCGACGTCCCAGCGGATCAGCCCCTCGTACGTGTCGGCCGGCGGGTCGCCGAGCGTGTCGGTGTAGAGATCCGCGACGACGGTCGCGCCGGCCTCGCGAGCCACCGTCTGGGCGAGCTCGGGGCTGAACTGAGACTCGCTGAAGACCGCCTTCACCCCTGCGGCCTTGATCGCGGCGACGAGGTCGGCGACCTGGCCCGCGCTCGGATCCTGGCCCGGGGCCGGGACGACGACACCGACGATCCGCAGGCCGTAGGCGGCGGCGAAGTAGGGCAGCGCGTCGTGGAACGAGATGAACGCGCGGTTCGACTCGGGGATCGTGGCGATCATCGCCCGCACCCAGCCGTCGAGCTGCTCGAGCCGTGCCTCGTATGCCTGCGCGCCGGCGCGGAAGGCCGCAGCATCGGCCGGAGCGACCGCCGCGAGCGCCTCGCCGATCCGCTCGACGTAGGCGCGGGCGTAGGCGACGTTCAGCCACAGGTGCGGGTTCGTCGTGCCGGCACCCTCGCCGGCCAGGTACGCGACCCCCGGGAGGTGCTCACCGAGGCGGACGACCGGCGCGGCCGTACCCGTGTCGGCGACGAGCTTCACGAGCCAGTCGTCGAGCCCGAGCCCGTTCATGACGACCAGGTCGGCCCGGGCGACCTTCACGAGGTCCGACGGCCGGGGGTCGAACGTGTGGGCCTCGCCGCCGCGAGGGACGAGGCTGTCGACCTGGACTCGCGACCCGCCGACCTGGGTGACGAGGTCGGCGAGCACGGTCGTCGTGGTCACGACCCGCACCTGGCCGGGGGCCGTCGTGGCAAGGTCGATCGTCCCACCACACGCCGCGAGGAGCACGCCCGCCGCCACGGCCACCGCCACGGCCAGCGCCACGGCCAGCGCCGGCGCGCCCGACCGCGTCCTCGCCGCTGCCCGTGCCCTCGTCGTCGGCCGGATGGCCGGATCCGGCTCCGGGACCCGTGCCGTCATCGGCGTGCCGGTCCGACGGTGGACCCGACGGCGGGCCTGGCCGCGGGCTCGGCCGCGGGCTCGGTGGTGCGCGCCTCGGCAGCGCAGACCGGGCAGAGGCCGTACAGCTCGAAGCGGTGGGTGTCGATCCGGTAGCCGGTCCGCCGGCCGACCTCCCGGGCGACGTCCGCCAGCCCGAGATCGCCGACATCGACCGTCCGGCCGCAGCTCGAACAGACGACGTGGTGGTGATGGGTCGGCTCGCAGGCGACGTAGGCATGCCCGCCGGTGGGCAGCTCGAGCCGTTCGACCAGGCCAAGCTCGGCGAACAGGTCGAGGGTGCGGAAGATCGTCGCCCGCCCGATCCCGAGTCGTCGAGCACGCGCCGCCGCGACGAGCTCGGCGGCCGTGAAGTGGCCCGGCTGCGCGGCGATGAGCGTCGCCACGGCGCGCCGCGGCTCGGTGGCTCGGTGGCCCGAGCGGTCGAGGGCGGTGAGCAGGGAGACGACGGCGATCATGGTCCGAATGATACTGAGTATCATTTGTTCTGTCCACTCTGTCCACTCTGTCCACCTGGAGGCCGAACGAGGCCAGATCGGGGCAGGGCGAGGCCAGATCGGGGCAGTCCGAGGCCGGGTCGGGGCAGTCCGAGGCCGCCCGCTTCGACCCCGGTGCCGTCCTCGCTAAAGCGCGCCCCTGGAACGCTATCCGGTTCAGCTTCCGTCGGAGCGTCGCCGGGCGGGCCCGTCCACTCCCATTCCGGCCATGACGGCCAGCCACTCCTCGTCAATGCGCCTGGGGCGGTCAATGGCGAGCCCCCGGCGCTCGTTTCGAGGCCCCGGCGGGCCGATGGGTCGACCGGTGCCGGCCCAGCCTCCGCGTAGTGCTCTCCGGGCGCGCTTTGACGAGGATGTCGCGGGCGGACGGGCGGACGGACGGACGGGCGGACGGGCGGACGGACGGGGACGGGCGACGGGCGCGGGCGGACGGGCGGACGGACGGACGGACGGACGGGCGGACGGGGACGGGCGACGGGCGCGGGCGAATGGCGCCACGGCCGGGGTACGAACCGGCGGATCCGCGGCCGGACGCCCGGCCCGGCGCGACAGGCCGGGCGAAACCGGCGAAAATGGGGCGCGTCCCCTTGTCGCCGTGCCTGCCACGGCCGATCGCGATCGGAGGCCCCAACTGAGCCAGCAACGACCCTCCCCGGCAGCGCGGCAGACCCGGCGCGAGCGACGTGCCGCCGAGCGCGGGACGCAGCGTCGCCCGTCCAGCGCGACCCCCCGGCGACCCGCCTGGCGCTCGCCGATCGTGCTCCTGACCGGCGCGGCCGCCCTCGTCGGCATCGTCGTCATCGCCTTCGCGATGCTCTCGACCGGCCAGGTCTCGACCGCCGACCTGAAGACGCCTGCCGATCCGACCCCGAAGAGCCTCTGGGACGGGCGCGCGATCGGCCCGGCGAACGCGCCGGCGACGCTCGTCGTCTACGAGGACTTCCAGTGCCCCGCCTGCGACGCCTTCACGACCCAGATGGAGCCGCAGCTCGTCCGCGACTATGTCGAACCCGGGAAGCTGCGGATCGTCTACAAGGACTTCCTGATCATCGGCCCCGAATCGCTCGACGCGGCGGTCGCGGCCCGGTGCGCCGGGGACCAGGGCCTCTTCTGGCCGTACCACGACTACTTGTTCGCCAATCAGAAGGGCGAGAACAAGGGCGCCTTCAAGCGCGATCGGCTGATCGCGATCGGGCGCGCGGTCGGGGTCGATGAAGCCGCCTTCAGCGCCTGCCTCGACACCCAGGCGCCCGCCCAGGCGACCCAGGCCGAGACGAGCGAGGGCCGAGCGGCCGGGGTGGATGCGACCCCGACGATGTTCCTGAACGGGACGAAGATTCGCGGTGTCCCCGCCTACCTCGACCTCAGGAAGGCGATCGACGCGATCGTGTCGGCCGCCTCCCCGGCCTCGTCGACCGGAGCGGGCACCTCGCCGGGCGCCTCGTCGAGCACGTCGCCATGATGAGCCGTCTCCTGGCCCGCTCGCCGGCCCGGCCGCTCTTCGGCATCCACCCGGGCCTGATCCTCGCCGTCCTCGACGTCATCGGCCTGACGATCGCGTCCTACCTCTCGGTCGTCGAGCTCCAGGGCGGCGTTCCGGTCTGCGGCCCGCTCAAGGGTTGCGAGACGGTCGCGACGAGCGAGTACAGCCGGATCGGGGGGATCCCGGTCGCCGTCTTCGGCGTCCTCCTCTCGCTCGCCCTGCTCTCGCTCGCGCTCGCCTGGTGGCGGACCGACATCTACGCCCTCCTGCTCGCCCACTACGGGCTGTCGCTGGCGGGCGTGATCTTCGAGATCTACTTCCTCTACGTCCAGCTCTTCCTGATCGGGGCGGTCTGCGTCTGGTGCACCTCGTACGGGCTCTCGCTCATCCTCCGGTTCCTGATCGCGCTCGTCGTCTGGCTGCGCCAGCCGCCGCCCGAGGTGAGTGCGGCCGGCGATGGTCTGGCGAGTGCCGAGGGTGGGCTCGACCCAGGCGAGTAGGCCTGGTCGGCGGTTGTCGCTGGGGAGCGGTCGTTTACGGCCTCGGCGAGCCACGACCAGGCGAGCCAGCAGCCGACCTCGGGTTCGACCGCGCGCCCGGTGAGCCGAGCCCGAGCCAGGTGAGATCGACGAGCGGATCCTCGTCGTGTCGGGATCCGGGGCCGGTGTCAGCCGGCAGGAGAGGGGATCGAGCGCCCGGTCGGGGGGTCCCGAGCGCCCGATCCCTGGACGAAGGCCGGTCAGTTCTTCGGGTCGCCGTCCCCGGCCTTGAGCAGACCGAGGGCGCCGCGCCCGACGAAGTTGAAGGCGTGGGTGACGATCGGGTAGAGGCCGTCCTCGGGCGTCGTGAACTCGATGATCGCGCCCTGGGCCGGCGAGAGGTCGACCGCCTGCGCCCCGTAGTGACCGGGGTTCTTCGGGGTCAGCTGGACTCCTTCCTTGATCACCGTGTTGAAGATCGTGCCGACGATGTGGAACGAGCTATCGATGCTCGGTCCTGCGTCGAGGACGAAGATCCGCACCGTGCCGCCGGTCGGGACCTGGAGCGGGTTGTCCTTGTACTGGTTGGCGACGCCGTTGAAGACGACGAAGTCGGGAGCGGGATTGCTGGCCGACGCTTTCTGCAGGCTCACCGGCTGGCCCTGAGGCCCGAGGTACCACTCGCTCTGGACGAGGGCGAACTCGCGGTCGACCTTCGGCAGGCCGCCCTTCGGTTCGACGATCACCATGCCGTACATGCCGTTGGCGATGTGATGGAGCGCCGGCGCCGTCCCGCAGTGGTACATCCAGACCCCCGCGTAGTCGGCCTTCCACTCGTAGATCTTCTCCTCGCCCGGGTTGATCGAGGTCATCTCGTCGTTCCAGGCGACCTGGCTGGCGTGGAAGTCGACCGAATGCGGGAGCTTGCTCGTGGCCGGGTTCTTCAGGTGGACCCGGATCGTGTCGCCCTCGGTCACCCGGATCACGGGGCCCGGCACGGTGCCGTTGAACGTCCAGACGTTGACGACGAAACCGGGGGCGACCGTCATCAGCTTCTCCTCGACGGTCAGCGTGATGTCGTGCGTCGTGCCCGGCAGAGCCGCCGGCGCCGTGGCGTCGTAGAGGGTGTACGGGGGAGCGTTCGGATCGGCCTGCGTGTCGGTCGCGGGAGCCGGGCCGCCGTGGCTGGCACCGCCACTCGCCGCAGCGGTGCCAGCGACCG
>JAJYXX010000198.1 GCA_021801545.1 Chloroflexota bacterium
ACGCGATCCTCGACGCGATCATCGCGGACGACCCGGGGGCACGCGTCGCGTGCGAGACGGCGACGACGACCGGCCTGGTCCTGGTCCTCGGCGAGATCACGACCTCGATCTACGTCGACTTCCAGTCGGTCGTGCGTGACACCGTCCGGGACATCGGGTACACGCGCGCCGACTACGGCTTCGACTATCTCACCTGCGGCACGCTCGTCAGCGTCAAGGAGCAGTCGCCCGACATCGCCGTCGGCGTGAACGCCGCGCTCGAGGTCCGTCAGGACGCCGCTCCGAGGCACGAGCTCGGGGCCGGCGACCAGGGGATGATGTTCGGTTACGCCTGCCGCGAGACGCCCGAGTTCATGCCGCTCCCGATCGCGCTCGCTCACCGGATGGCGCGCCGGCTGGCCGAGGTCCGCAAGAGCGGCCAGCTCCCGTACCTTCGACCGGATGGCAAGACGCAGGTGACCGTCGAGTACGAGCGGGGCGTCCCGAAGCGGGTCCGCACGGTCGTGGTCGCGGCCCAGCACGATCCCGACGTGCGGACGGAGCGGCTTCGCCAGGACATCGTCGAGACCGTCATCCTGCCCTCGATCGACAAGGCGCTCCGCCCCAGTGACCCGATCATGCACGTGAACCCGACGGGGCGGTTCGTGATCGGCGGGCCGATGGGCGACGCCGGTCTCACCGGGCGCAAGATCATCGTCGATTCGTACGGCGGGATGGCCCGCCACGGCGGCGGCTGCTTCAGCGGCAAGGACCCGACGAAGGTCGACCGCTCGGCCGCCTACGCCGCCCGCTGGGTGGCCAAGAACGTCGTCACAGCCGGGCTGGCGGACCGCTTCGAGCTCGAGGTGGCCTACGGGATCGGGATCGCCCGGCCGCTCTCGCTCTCGGTCGAGTCGTTCGGCACCGGGCGGATCTCCGACGAGAAGATCCTCGCCCTCATCGAGCGCAACTTCGACCTCCGCCCGGCGAGCATCATCGCCGCGCTCGACCTCCTGCGGCCGATCTACCGCCAGACGGCGGTCTACGGCCACTTCGGTCGCCCCGACCTCGACCTGCCCTGGGAGCGGACCGACAAGGCGGAGCTCCTGGCCGCCGAGGCGGGCCTGCCGGCTCCGGCGATCGCTCCGGTCGCTGCCGGCGTGGCCGAACCCTCGGGATCGGTCGGAGCTGGTTGAGGGGCCCTCGGTCTGGACGGCGCGGATGATCGCCCGGGCCGCGGCGAGGGTCAGGCCGCCACCGCGGCACCACCGGCGGCAGCGAGGTCCTCGAGGTTGGCCTCGACCCGCTCGGCGGCCGCCCGGAGCGTCTCGGCCTGGCGCGCCTGGCGCCGGTAGATGAGCTGGACGATGAACAGGATCGTGAGCGTCACGAGCAGGATCAGGGTCGCGATCGCGTTGATCTCCGGGGTGATCCCGCGCCTGATCGAGGCGAAGACGTACATCGGCAGCGTCGGCTGACCCGGCCCGCTGACGAACGAGGCGATGACGAAGTCGTCGAAGCTGAACGTGAAGGCGAGGAGCGCCCCGGCCAGGATCGCGGGCGCGAGCTGCGGCAGCGTCACCTGGCGGAACGTCCGCCAGGGTGTGGCGTAGAGATCGCCCGAGGCCTCGACGAGCGAGCGGTCCATCCCCGCCAGGCGGGTCCGGACGAGGACGATGACGATCGCCATCGTGAACACGACATGGGCCGCGACGACGGTGTGCAACCCCTGGCCGAGCGTCAGCGGCCGGCCGCCGAGGCCGAGCGACGACCACAGGTAAGCGATCCAAGGGTTGATCCAGCCGAAGATGTTGACGAAGAAGAGGAGGGTGGCGATCCCGATCACGATCCCCGGGATGATGATCGCGATGTAGGTCAGCCCGTCGAGCACGGTGCGAATCGCCCGCGGGGCGCGGCTGAGCGCGAGTGCGGCGATCGTTCCGAACGTCGTCGCGATGATCGAGGTCGAGAAGGCGACGACGAGGCTGTTGCCGAGGGCGCGGATGACGAACTGGTCGCCCAGGGTCGTCCCGTACCAGCGCAGCGACAGACCACGCAGCTCGCCGCTCCGTTCTCCGGCCGTGAAGCTGAACAGGACGACGAGCGCGATCGGGACGTAGAGGAAGACGTAGACGAGCGCGGCGTGGCTCCGGAACAGCGCGTCCACCCAGCGCCCGGCCCGGTCGAGAGCAGCCCGTGGCCGATGACCAGCCAGCCCGCCGCGAACGTCCGCCCGACCGGCGCTCCTCCGACCGACCCCCTTGCCCGCGCTGATGGGACTCACAGGAGCGACACCTGGCGCTCGACCCGGCCGCGCGAGCCGAACCAGAGGTAGAAGCCGACCGCGACGAGGACGACGAGGATCAGCCCGATCGCCGCCGCTGATCCGAATGGCCAGTTCCGCGACTGGAGGTACATGTCGAACAGGGCGTTGCCGACGAAGAACACCTTCCCGCCGCCGAGCAGGGCCGGGATCAGGTACTCGCCCATGATCGGGATGAAGACGAGGATCGCGCCGCTCAGGAGACCGGGCAGGGTGAGTGGCAGCGTCACCTGGCGGAAGGTTGCCCAGCGGCCGGCCCCGAGGTCCTTCGACGCCTCGAGCAGCCGTTTGTCGAGCCGTTCGAGGCTGACGAAGAGCGGGAAGACCATGAGCGGCAGGTAGTTGTAGACGATCCCGAGCAGGACCGCGAACGGCGTGTTCAGGAGGACGGTCTTGCCGAAGCCGACTGCCTCGAGGAAGGCCGGGATGCCGGTGTTGCCGAGGATCGTCAGCCAGGCGTAGGTCCGGATCAGGAAGCTCGTCCAGAACGGGACGATGACGAGGATGAGCAGGACCGTCTTCTTGTCCCCGGCCCGGGTGGCGAGGTAGTAGGCGAGCGGGTAGCCGACGAGGATGCACAGGATCGTGCCGGCGGCGGCCATCCAGAGGGTGTTGCCGAAGGCGGTCGCCCGGGTGGAGAGGTTGACGTAGTTGTCGAGCGTGAACCCGGCCTGGTAGCCGCCTTCCGGGGCCCGCTCGCCGACGCTGAACACGAGCAGGATCCCGAGCGGGACGACGAGCAGGAAGAAGTACCAGGCGCTCATCGGGGCGAGCATGAGCGCGGTCGCCAGGCGCATCCGCCAGCGGCTGGCGGTCTGCCCGGCGGGCGAGGTCCGGGCGGCGGCGAGGCCGGGAGGAGTCACGGCTGCTGTCCGCTCGATGCGGAACGGGCGGAACGGGCGGGGCGGGCGGCCGCAGGTACAGCCGGCCGTCCGGTTCGCAGGGCCAGGTTCAGGCCGACTTGACGCGCGCCCAGAGCTCGGCTCGGTTCGGGTCGGTGAGCGTCACGGCGGCGCCGAACTCGAGCGGCGCCAGCTGGTCGGCCGGCGGGTAGACGATCGGATTCGACTTCATCGAGTCCGGCAGCAGCTCGATCGCCGCGGAGTCGACGACCGGGTAGCCGTGGAACTCGGCGTCCTTGGCCGAGATCTTCGGCGTCGCCATGTAGTCGAGGAACGCGTAGGCCGCCTCGCGGTGCGGCGCATTGGCGACGACAGCGAAGAAGTCGGACCAGATCTCGCCACCCTCCTTGCCGATGACGTACGTGATCTCCGAGATGTCGCGGTTGAGCTGGACGGCGTCGCCGGTCCAGGCCATCGCGATCCAGGCGTCCTGGTTGCGCATCGCGGGCTGGTAGTCGCTCGTGATCGCGAACAGGTGCGGTTTCACGTCGAGGAGGAGCTTCTCGGCGTCGGCGAGCTCCTTGGGGTCGACCGAGTTGAACGAGTAGCCGTAGTACTTCAGGGCGTTGCCGATCGCGGTCAGCTGGTAGTCGTGGATCGTCACCTTGCCGCTGTAGTCGGCCCGGGCGAGATCCCAGAAGTCCTTCCAGCTCGTCATCGGCTTCGTGACATGCTTCGTGTTGATGACGTAACCGGTCGTGCCCCAGTCCTTGTTGATGCCGTACAGGTCCGGCGAGCCGGCCGGGTAGTGGGCCGGCATGAGGAAGCGCGCTTCGTAGCGCGAGGCATCGAAGCGGGGGATCTTCGTCAGGTCGAGCGGCTCGAGGAGCTTGAGCTTGCCGTACGTCTCGAACGTGTAGTTCGTCGGCACGAGAACGTCCCAGCCGGTTCCGCCGGCCTGGAGCTTGGCGAGCATCTCCTCGTTCGAGCCGAAGACCGTGACGTTGATCTTCACGCCGGTGAGTTGCGTGAACCGGTCGAGCGTCTTCGGGTCGTGGTAGTTCGGCCAGGTGGTCAGCTCGAGCGTGTCGCCGAGGGTGACACCCTGGGGCGGGGTCCAGTCGGCGAGCGGGTCGATGCCCGCGCTCGCCGAGGGTGCCTCACTCGCCGCCCCGGTCGACGGACCGGTCGAGGGAGCCTCGCTCGGCGCGGGGCTCGTGGTGGTGCTTGGGGCGCAGGCGGCGATGACGGCAGCCGCCGTCCCGAGGCCGGTGACTTGCAGGAACGCTCGGCGCGAGATGTGGCCGCGCTGGAAGGCGCGGTCGTGCTTCAGAAACTCGGTCCGATCCACTGCTTGCTCCTCCAGCTCGGCGAGGATCCATCCCACGGCGAGCGCTCGCCCCGGCCATGCGCGGCGCCATGTAGTGGCGCTTTATGGCCGCGCATGGTAGGCGTCGCAGGCCCATCGGTCAATGGTGATCTTTTCCGGCACGACCGCGTGCCACATGATCGCGGCGCTTCGGGGACGTCTCGAGGATCGCCGCTCGCTGGTGTAGTGTTACTGCACATCGAGCGCGGAGCGCGAGCGAGCCCAGCAGAGACACCGGGACCGGGACGGAGACACCGGGAGAGGAAGGACGGCGTGCGCCAGCAGAGTCGAGTTGTCGTCATCGGCGGCGGCATCGCCGGCTGCAGTCTCCTCTACCATCTCACCCGCCTCGGCTGGACGGACGCGACCCTCGTCGAGCGCGGCGAGCTGACGAGCGGCTCGACCTGGCATGCGGCCGGGCTCTGCACCCAGTACCACTCGAGCCTCCAGCTCACCCGGCTCCTGATGCGCAGCATCGAGCTCTACCGCTCGCTCGAGGCGGAGACCGGCCAGCGGGTCGACTTCCACCAGGTCGGCAGCATCCGCCTGGCGAGTGTCCCGGACCGGCTCGACGAGTACCGCCACGCAGAGGCTCGGGCGAGGATCCTCGGCCTGCCGTTCGAGCTGCTCGGGCGGGCGGAGGTCGGTCGGCTCTGGCCGCTCGCCTCGCTCGACGGCATCCTCGGTGCGGCCTACACCCCGACCGACGGGTACGTCGACCCGAGCAGCGTCACCCAGGCGCTCGCCCGCGGGGCCCGCGAGCGCGGGGCGACGATCCTGCGCCGGACGCGGGTCCTCGCGATCGCGCCTCGTCGGAGCGGCGAGTGGGACGTCGTCACCGACGCCGGCACGATCACGGCCGAGATCGTCGTGAACGCAGCGGGGCAGT
>JAJYXX010000245.1 GCA_021801545.1 Chloroflexota bacterium
ACGATGTTCACCGAGCTGCTGAGAGAACCGCCTGATCCCGTCGCGACCAGTTCCACGACAACCGCGCCGGGCCTGGCGTCGAACGCGCCGTCCCCGACGACCCGGCCGGGCGCCCCGGCCTCGGCCTCGCCTCCGGCCCCCGCCGACGCCCGGATCCTCGGTCTCCGCTGCCGCAACTGCGCCCGCCCCGAGGCGATCGGTCCCAACTACGTCTGCCCCGCCTGTTTCGGTCCGCTGGAGATCGCCTACGACCTCGATCTCGTACGCGGTCGGCTTGACCGGGCGACGATCGCAGCCCGGAACCCCGGGATCTGGCGGTACCTCGAGCTCCTGCCCGTCAGCTCGCCGCCGGCGCGCGGTCTGGCCGTGGGCTCGACGCCGCTCGTGAACGCGGACCGGCTGGGGCGCGCGCTCGGGATCGAGCGGCTGTGGATCAAGGACGACAGCCGCAACCCGAGCCTCTCGTTCAAGGACCGGGCCGTTGCGGTCGCCGCCGCGAAGGCGGTCGAGTTCGGCCTCGAGGCGCTCGCCTGCGCCTCCACCGGCAACCTGGCGGGCGCCACGGCCGCCGCCGCCGCCGCCATCGGGCTGCCGGCGTATGTCTTCATCCCGGCCGACCTCGAGCCGGCGAAGATCGATCACGCCCTGGCCTACGGCGCCACGGTCGTCCCGGTCGACGGCACGTACGACGACGTCAACCGGCTCTGCCTCGAGGTGGCCGATGAGCTGGGCTGGGGGTTCGTCAACATCAACCTCCGGCCGTTCTACGCCGAGGGGAGCAAGACGCTCGCCTTCGAGATCGCCGAGGCGCTCGGCTGGCGCCTGCCCGACGTCGTCGCCGCGCCGATCGCCTCGGGCGCCATGTTCACGAAGCTGGCCCGGGGATTCGACGAGCTGGCGGCGGTCGGTCTCGTCGAGCGGACGCCGGTCAGGTTCGTCGGCGGCCAGGCGGCCGGCTGTGCGCCGGTCGCGACCGCCTTCGCCGCCGGGACGGACGTGATCGAGCCGGTCCGGGCGCCTGACACGATCGTCCGTTCGCTGGCGATCGGGAACCCGGCCGATGGTCGCTACTCGCTCGAGCTCACCCGCGCCTCCGGTGGGTCGATCGAGTCGATCCCCGACGAGGCGACGGCCGAGGCGATCCGGCAGGTTGCGACGCTCGAGGGGATCTACCCGGAAACGGCCGGCGGGGTGACCCTCGCGGCGGCCGAGGCGGCCCGGCGGCGTGGCGTCATCCGGCGCGACGACGAGGTCGTCGCGCTTCTCACCGGCAACGGCCTGAAGACCCCCGATGCGGTTCGGTTCGGGCTCGAGTCGCAGGCGGCACGGCCGGGTGAGCCCGGCCTGGCGCCGACGATCCCCGCCCGTTTCTCGGCCTTCGAAGCCTGGCTCGAGGCGTGAGCGAGGGCATGAGCACGGTGCGAATCCCGCCGGTCCTGCGGACGGCGACCGGCGGTCAGAAGCAGATCGAGGTGGCGGGCGGGACCGTCCGGGAGGTCCTCGACCGCCTCGTCGCGGCGCACCCGGGCCTGGCGCCGCAGCTGCTGACCTCGGACGGCGACCTCAACCGGTTCGTGAACGTCTTCCTCAACGAGGTCGACATCCGCCACCTCGAGGGGCTCGACACGCCGGTCGCGGAGCGCGACACGATCGTCCTCCTGCCCGCGATGGCCGGCGGGGCGGCCTGAGGCGGAGCGTCGCCTGAGGTGTAACCTTGGCGTCATGGACGTCCGCCTCGTCGAGTTCGGGCTGATCGAGGTCGAGGGCGAACGCTACCCACACGACGTCGTTCTCGAGGCCGGTCGCGTGCGCCGGCGGAAGAAGGGGCCGTCGAAGCCGCGCCGAGGCGAGTTCGGCCACACGCCGCTCACGGCCGCGGAGCGGATCCCCTGGGGCCCGGCCGGGTCGCGGCTCGTCGTCGGCACGGGCGCGTCCGGCTCGCTCCCCGTCGCGCCGGACGTGCACAAGGAGGCGGCCCGCCGTCACGTCGATCTCGTTGCCGTTCCGACGGCCGAGGCGTGCCGACTCCTGGCGGACGTGCCGGCCGACCAGGTCCGCGCCGTCCTCCACGTGACCTGCTGACCGATCCCGTGACCTGCTGACCCCCGGTCAGCCGCCGGCCGCCGCCGCCATCCGCACCGGGAGCCGGCGCGCGCCCCAGTGACCGGGCGGGCCGGCGAACACCCCGGCGACACGCGTCGCGCACCGTTCGCAGCGACCGTCGTCGGTGACGCGGTAGGTCCCGATCGTGTACCCGTCGCGCCCGATGAGGAGCGAGCCGCAGGCGTGGCAGTACGTCGACTGCCCGACCGGGTCGTGGACATTGCCCGTGTATGCGTAGCGGATCCCGTTGCGCAGGGCGATCGATCGGGCGCGGGTGAGCGTGGCGGGAGGCGTCGGCGGGAGATCGAGGAGCCGGTAGTCGGGGTGGAAGGCCGTGAAATGGATCGGCACGTCCGGCCCGAGCTCGGTGACGACCCAGCGAGTGAGGGCGTCGAGCTCCGCGCTCGAATCGTTCCGGCCGGGGATGAGCAGGGTCGTGATCTCGAGCCAGACATCGGTCGCGTGGCGGATGTAGCGAAGGGTGTCGAGGACCGGCTCCAGGTGCCCGGCGCAGAGGTCCTGATAGAACTCGTCGGTGAACCCCTTCAGATCGACGTTCGCGGCATCGATGTGCCGGCAGAACTCGGCGCGAGGCTCGGGGTTGATGTAGCCGGCGGTGACCGCGACGGCCCGGATCCCGAGGACGTGACAGGCGTCGGCGACGTCGATCGCGTACTCGGCGAAGATCACCGGGTCGTTGTACGTGAAGGCGACCGATGCGCAGTCGAGTCGCCGGGCAGCGCGAGCGATCGCCTCGGGCGAGGCCGCCTCGGCGAGCGTGTCGATCTCGCGCGACTTCGAGATGTCCCAGTTCTGGCAGAACCGGCAGGCGAGGTTGCAGCCGGCCGTGCCGAAGGAGAGGACCGCGGACCCCGGCAGGAAGTGGTTGAGCGGCTTCTTCTCGATCGGATCGACGCAGAACCCCGACGATCGCCCGTAGCTCGTCAGGACGATCTGGTCGCCCTCGCGGGCACGAACGAAGCAGAGCCCGTGCTGGCCTTCGTGCAGCCGACAGGCTCGCGGGCACAGGTCGCACTGGACCCGCCCGTCGTCGAGGCGGTGCCAGTACTTCGTCGGGACGGTGAACGCGTCCACGGCACCGATTCTAGTCCGACCGGAGGCCGCTCATCCCGCCCGGCCATCCCGCCCGGCCATCCCGCACGGCCTCAGGCGCTCGGGTAGGCCAGGCCTGCCGTGAGCCCGCGGAGGAGCCGCAGCGTTGAGCATCGCCTCGCGTCGTGACCCGGCGCCGCGGGGGTGGGGTTCACCGAGCGCCCGGCGTACCTCCTCGAATTGGGCGGCGTCGATAGCCGATCGGCCGAGCGGCGGGTTCTCGATCGGGCGCATATGCTATTCGGACGCGCGTCCGGTCGCGCGGCGAACAACCGGGGCGAGAGCTTCGGGCACCGACCCGCCCGCGGAGCCGCCCGGCATCACGAAACGAGGGATCGCAAGGATGACGCAGATCGCAGAACCGTCGGCCGCTGTCGCGCCCCCGACCAGCGGGACCGTCGTCGGGCACTGGATCGGCGGCCGGCTCATCCCCGGCACCTCGGGCCGGCGCGGCCCGGTCTACAACCCCGCCACCGGCCAGCTGGCCCGCGAGGTGGACTTCGCCTCGACCGCAGAGGTCGATGCGGCGGTCGCCGCGGCGAAGGCGGCGTTCCCGGCCTGGCGTGCCACCTCGCTCTCGAAGCGGACCGACATCATGTTCCGGATCCGGAACCTCGTCGAGGCGAACCGGAAAGAGATCGCCGCATTCCTCACCGCCGAGCATGGCAAGGTGCCGTCGGACGCGCTGGGCGAGGTCGCCCGCGGCCTGGAGAACCTCGAGTTCGCCTGCGGCGTCCCGCACCTGATGAAGGGTGGCTTCAGCGAGCAGGTCTCTGGCGGGATCGACGTCTACCAGATCCGCCAGCCGCTCGGCGTGGTGGCCGGCATCACCCCGTTCAACTTCCCGGCCATGGTCCCGATGTGGATGTTCGGCAACGCGATCGCCTGCGGCAACACGTTCATCCTCAAGCCGTCCGAGAAGGACCCCTCGGCGTCGCTGTTCATCGCCGAGATCCTCCGCGAGGCGGGCGTGCCGGACGGCGTGTTCAACGTCGTTCAGGGCGACAAGGTCGCCGTCGACCGGATCCTCGAGCACCCCGACATCGCGGCCGTCTCGTTTGTCGGCTCGACGCCGATCGCGAAATACATCTACGAGACGGGCACCCGGAACGGCAAGCGCGTCCAGGCGCTCGGCGGGGCGAAGAACCACATGGTGCTCCTGCCCGACGCCGACATCGACATGGCCGCCGATGCTGCCGTCTCGGCGGCCTACGGTTCGTCCGGCGAACGCTGCATGGCGATCTCGGTCGTCGTGGCCGTAGGCGACGTGGCCGACCCGTTCATCGAGGCGGTCAGGGCGCGCCTGCCGAAGATCACGGTCGGCCCCGGGACCGACCCCGAGGCGCAGATGGGCCCGCTCATCACCCAGCAGCATCTCGAGCGAGTCGCCTCGTTCCTCGACCGGGGCAGGGAGCAGGGCGCCGAGATCGTGTGCGACGGGCGCGATCATCCGCTCTACCGGGAGAGCGACGGGTTCTTCCTGGGCGTCTCGCTCATCGACCGCGTCACCCCGGAGATGGACAGCTACCGCAACGAGATCTTCGGCCCGGTCCTCGAAGTCGTCCGGGTCAAGACGTACGACGAGGCGGTTCGACTGATCAACGAGAACCCCTACGGGAACGGAACCGCGATCTTCACCCGTGATGGTGGCGCCGCCCGCCAGTTCCAGTTCGAGGTCCAGGCCGGCATGGTCGGGATCAACGTGCCGATCCCGGTCCCGGTCGCCTACTACAGCTTCGGCGGCTGGAAGGGTTCCCTCTTCGGCGATCTCCACATGTACGGCCCGGAGGGGCTCCAGTTCTACACGAAGGCGAAGGTCGTGACGGCCCGCTGGCCAGATCCCGGAACGAGCAAGGTCGATCTGGGTTTCCCCCGGACGCGATGATCCGGCGACCGGCGGAGGTGGCCGTAGACGGGCGCGTGTCGTCCGCCTCCGGAGCCGTCCTCCCCGCGCAGCTGCTCGCGATCCAGGCCCAGCTGAGCGACACGCGCGAACGGATCCTCTTCATCGCGTCGCACCTGTTCGCCCGCCAGGGCTACGCGGCAACCGCGACCCGCCAGATCGCCGACCTCGTCGGCGTCCGGCAGCCCTCGCTCTTCCACCATTTCGAGTCGAAGGCGGCGATCGCGCGAGAGCTCCTCGACTACGACCTGGACGTCTGCCTGCCGCTCGTCGA
>JAJYXX010000431.1:0-2763 GCA_021801545.1 Chloroflexota bacterium
GCGGCCCCGAGCGCCTCGGCCGTCGCGGTCCGGATCCGCTCTCTCATCTCCGGCCGCTCCGAGCCGGCGACGCCGAGCCAGGCGCGCGCGAAGCGCGGGCGCGCGGCCGGCAGGCGGGCGGACGCCGGGCGCGCGAGGCCGGCCGCCGCGCAGGCCGCCGCGGCGGATTCGCGGACCGCCGCCACGTGGTCCTCGAACCCCACGACGTTCGGATTGCCGGGGCCGGCCGTCCCGCGACCGAGCACCCGTCCGGCATCGCCGACCAGGCAGACGGTCTTCGACGCGCCGGCATCGACGCCGACGAAGAGCGGCTCAGCCATCGGCGGGCTCCGGGCCAGCATCGCGGTCAGCGCGGTCAGTGCGGTCGCCGAGGGCGCCGAGGGCGGCATCGGCGGCGAGGGCGTCGGCGAGGAACGGATGGGCGGCTGCGCGGGCGCGCGCCGCGGCCGGATCGAGACCGAGCTCCAGGCGGAGGATCGCGGCGCGGGCCCACCAGCCGACCGACTCGAGCGCCGCCCGGGCCTCGTCATCGGTCCGGCCGGTCAGGTCGGCGACGATCCGGACGGCCCGATCGCGGAGCTTCGCGTTCGTTGCCCGGACATCGACCATCCGGTTGCGGTGGACGTGCCCGAGCCGGACCATCGAGCCGGTCGTCAGGATGTCGAGCACGAGCTTCGTCGCGCTCCCGGCCACCAGGCGGGTCGATCCCGCGAGCAGCTCGGGCCCGATGATCGGATGAATCGCGATCGTGGCGGCCTCGGCGAGCGGCGAAGGGTGGGCACAGGCGACGGCGACCGTGAGCGCGCCGCGCCTGGCGGCCGTCTCCAGGGCGGCGACGGTGAACAGCGTCCGGCCGCTCGCGGCGATCCCGACGACCGCGTCGGCCGGGCCGACCCCCAGCTCGACGATCGCGCCGGCACCCGCCGCGGCGTCGTCCTCGGCAGCGTCGTCGGTCGCGATCGGGTCGCGCGGGTCGCTCGACGTCCCGAGCCCGGCCACGACGGCGGCGACGACCCCGGGGCCGAGCCCGAACGTCGGGCCGACCTCGGACGACTGGATCAGCGCGAGCCGGCCGCTCGTGCCGGCCCCGACGAGGACGAGCCGCCCGCCCGTCGCGAGCCGCTGCGCAACCCTGTCGATCGCCTCGGCGATCGCGGGCAGCTCGGGCTCGACGGCTGCCGGCATCGCGGCCTCGGCGCGGAGCATCGCCGCCGCGATCTCGCTCGCATTCATCGCGCCCAGGTCGATTGGGGACGAACCCTCCGTCGCCGGCAGATCGGGCCGCGGCGCGGTGTCGCTCACCGGGTCACCGTCACCTTGCGGAGCGCCCGCGGCACGTCGGGCGAGCGGCCCTCGGCGAGGGCGAGGTGAAGGGCCACGAGCTGGCCGGCGACGGCGAAGGCGATCGGCGTCAGCGGCTCGGCCAGGCCGGTCTCGAGGTGGACGTGGGCGTCCGCAGCGGCCGCGATCGCGGCGCGGTCGACCGGCCCGTCGGAGATCACCGTGACCCGGGCCCCGAGCTCCCGGGCACGCGTCGCCACCGCCAGGACGGTCGCTGCCGTCGGGCCGGGGGCGACGATGACAAGGACCTCGAAGCCGGGCTCGACGACGGCGACCGGTCCATGGAGGAAGTCGGAGGCGCCGTAGTCCTGGGCCGACAGGTAGCTCGTCTCCTGGATCTTCAGCGCCACCTCGGACGCGGTCGCGCGGTTGTAGCCGCGGCCGATGACGACGCACCGGTCGCGGCCCTTGAGTCGAGCGCCGAGCGCCGCCAGCTCGGGCTCGAGGGCGAGGACGCGCTCGACCGCCTCGGGGAGACGGGCGAGGTCGGCCGGCTCGAGCCCGCTCACGCGGCCGCCGCGGGCTGAACCGCCGCGCGCCGCACCGCCGCCGTGCCGGGCGAGCACGCTGCCGAGGAGCGCGACCGCCGCCAGGGCCGCGGTGAACGTCTTCGTGGCCGGGACGCTCCGCTCCGGCCCGGCCGGAGTGACGAGGGCATGGTCGGCGACCTCGAGGAGCGGCGCATCGGGCGCGTTCGTGATCGCCACGACCGGCGCCCCGATCGCCCGGGCGGCGGCGGCAACGGCACGGATGTCCTCCGCGGCGCCGGACTGCGAGATCGCCAGGAGCGCCGCGCCGGGGAGGGCCGGGGTCGCGCCATAGGCGGTCACGATCGAGGGGGTCAGGTCAGCGACGAGGAGGCCGGCATGGATCGTGAGCAGGTACGAGGCGTAGCGGGCGACGTGATCCGAACTGCCGCGGCCGCAGGTCACGATCGTGCGGATGCCGCGCGCCGCGAACGTCCCGGCGACCGCCTCGACCGGGGCGACGAGTGTCTCCAGGGTCCGGGCCAGAACGGCCGGCTGCTCGCCAATCTCGTGGCGCATCAGGGTCGTCATCGGCCGTGCTCCCCGGCCGGCGCGGCAGCCGAAGCGGCAGCCTGCCGCTGGTGGACCAGCCGCCCCCCGACGACAGTGGCGCTGGCGTTCCACTGCGGATCGAAGAGGACGAGGTCGGCGACCCGGCCGGACGCGACGCGACCGATCGTGTCCTCCAGGCCGAGCAGCCGGGCCGGGTTCACGGTCGCTGCCCGGAGCGCAACCTCCGGGGCGAGGCCGGCCCGGACGAGGTTCCCCACCGCCCCGTCGAGCGGCAGGAGCGAGCCGGAGAGCGTCCCGTCGATCCGCCGGCCGATCGTCCCGTCGGAGACGATCTCGACCCCTGCCAGCTCGAACCGGCCGGGCGGCATGCCGAGGCCGGCCA
>JAJYXX010000431.1:2863-5387 GCA_021801545.1 Chloroflexota bacterium
ACCGCCCCGTCGAGCGGCAGGAGCGAGCCGGAGAGCGTCCCGTCGATCCGCCGGCCGATCGTCCCGTCGGAGACGATCTCGACCCCTGCCAGCTCGAACCGGCCGGGCGGCATGCCGAGGCCGGCCAGCGCATCGGTGACGACGATCAGCCGGTCGGGCGTCTTCAGCCGGGCGACGAGCTCGACGATCCGGGGGTCGAGATGCTGGCCGTCGGCGACGACGCTGACGTAGAGGTCCGACGAGAGGAGGAAGCCGACCGCCCCGGGCTCGCGGTGGTGGAGCGGGCGCATCGCGTTGAAGAGGTGGGTGCCGAGCCTCGCCCCGGCGTCGGCGGCCACGGCGGCGTCGGCCCACGTCGCGTCCGTGTGGCCGATCGCCACCGTCACCCCGCGGGCGACGAGCCGGCGGACGAGGTCGATCGCCCCGGGAAGCTCGGGGGCGAGCGTGACGAGCCGGACGGTCACCCGCTCGAGCCAGCCCTCGATGAGCGGCACCGACGGTGCGAGGAACCACTCGGCCGTGTGCGTCCCCGCCCGACGGGGGCTCAGGAACGGCCCCTCGAGATGGACGCCGAGGAGCCGGGCGCCCTCGGTGGGCGAGGCCATCGCCCGGGCCAGGTGGTCCAGGCACAATCCGTAGCGCTCCACCGGCGAACTGATGACGCAGGCCAGATACGAGGTGACTCCCGTGGTCGGGAGACCGGCGCTGATCCGGGCGACATCGGCCGCCGGGTCCGAGAAGTCGTGACCGAAGGCGCCGTTCACCTGGAGATCGATCAAGCCGGGCGCGATCGTGGTCTCGGGCCCGCCGAGCGCACCCGGGGGTGCCGGGGCGTCGGCCGCGACGGGCTCGATCGAGCCGATCCGATCCTCGTCGAGGTCGATGACGACGTGACCTCGTGGCTCAGGCGCGTAGAGCCGGCCGCGGACGAGCATCAGCGCAGCTCCACCGTCAGGTGGTAGCGGTCGCCGCGATAGACCGAGCGGACGTACTCGACGGTCCGCCCGTTGGCGTCCGAGGTGAGGCGCGAGATCCGGAGCACCGGCCGCGGGCCGTCGAGACCGAGATGGCGCTGTTCCTCGACGGTCGGCTCGGCCGCCTCGATCGTCTGGCGGGCACTGGCCAGGACGATCCCGTAGTCGCGGCCGAGGATCGTGTAGAGCGACTCCCGTTCGAGGTCGCGCGCGAGCAGGCCCGGCACGAGGGCCGAGGGGATGTGGACGGCTTCGATCGCCAGCGGCTCGTCGTCGGCCAGCCGGAGCCGGGTGACCTGGACGATCTCGACCGTCGGCGCCAGGTCGAACAATCGGGCCATCTCGAAGCTCGCCTGCACGATCCGGCCCGCCAAGAGCCGGCTCGACGGCCTCATCCCGCGGGCACGAATGTCTTGGGTGAAGCTCGTCAGGTGCGCCAGAGGCTGCTCGATGATCTTGCGGTCCGCAACGAACGTTCCCTTGCCGGGCAGCGAGTAGAGCAGCCGGTCGTGGATCAGCGCGTCGAGCGCCTGGCGAACCGTCATCCGGCTGACTCCGAAGCGGTCACTCAGCTGACGCTCGGACGGAATCCGCTGGTGGGGAACAAGCTCGCCCGCCCCGATCGCCTCCTCGAGGCGCGCCCGGATCTGGGCGAAGATCGGCGTCGGACCTTCGCGATCGAGCGGAGCGCCGAAGGGAGCGGCGATCGGCGGAGGACCCGCGACGGCGGCGGTGGCGGCGGCGGCCATCGAGTGTGCGGTGGCCGGGGCCGGGGCCGAGACCGGGGCCGGGGCGGTGGCCGGAGCCGGGGCGGAGGCCGGGGCGGAGGCCGGGGCGGAGGCCGGGGCGGAGGCCGGGGCGGAGGCCGAGACGGGGGCCGGGGCCGGGGCGGTGGCCGAGACGGTGGACGCCCTCTGGCGCAGTGCTCGTGTTCCGGTCACGGTGCGCGCTCCTCCCACGTTTCCGGCAACGGGCCACCCGGTTTGCTGGCCTGCAGCTCCCCTGCCCGCAAGCTGCCGACACTCGACGAGTGCCCGGCAGCGGTGCGCTCGAGCGAGTGATCGGGGGGACCGGCGGACAGCGTTCCTGCGCGCCGGCCTCCGCTTCCCGATCAACCGGCCTGGACTGGTCTAGGCCACTCTAGGCCAGCGCGGTGGCGGCGTCAAGACCAAGACGAGCGGCCGGTGGACGAGCGGCCGGTGTCGCCGGTAAGCATCCGGGTGGCTGCGCTGGTCCGTTCGGCGCGCTGCCGAGCACCCTCGCCGGCGGTGCGCTACCGACCGCACTCTCGCCGGCGGTGCGCTGCCGACCGCACTCTCGCGATTGCGCACCGGGGGAACGCTATCCGACTGCCGGCTGGTCCCGGACCCCCGAAACCGCCCCTCGGGCGCCAAGTTCCTCGATACCGTGCACCAGCAGGTCATTGACCTAACGATTCGGCTCCTCCGGGCGGCTCGGGCCCGTCCGGCCGGAGCGAGCTGCCCCGTAGTGCTCGCCCCACGCACAATGACGAGGAACGCACGGGCGGGGGCCGCGGCACGGGCGGGGGC
>JAJYXX010000113.1 GCA_021801545.1 Chloroflexota bacterium
GAAGATGGTCAACCAGGCCGGCGGGACCGTCGAAGCCTCGATCGACTCCACGCAGGCCGCCATGGCCGACTTCGGCAGTGACATGCCCGACAGCCTGGCCCGCTCGATCGTCAATGCGCCGGGCGCCAGCTCGTGGCCGATCGCCGGTTATACGTACCTCCTCCTCTACATGGACCAGACCGATTGCACGAAGGCGCAGAAGATCGTCGAGTTCGTGAAGTGGGCGTACAGCGACGGATCGTCGTTCGCCAAGGATCTCGATTACGTTCCGCTACCCGATGCGGTTCGTGAGAAAGTGGTCGCCAAGCTTGGTGAGATCAAGTGCAACGGCCAGCCCTTGGCCGGCGGCTGAGTCGAAAAAACTGAGCTGAGGTCCGTCCAAGACCGACCCCTGTTCGCTAGGGACAGGGGTCGGTCGATTATACCTGCGCCGACCGGGCGATCCGGCCCGAGACCGAGGACGACGCCATGACCGTAACACCGCCGTGACCGCCGGAGTTGAGCAGCGCCGGCCCATCGGGGTTTCGTTGTCCATGAGGATGGCCCGTTTCTGGCGTCACGGAGACCGGCCGTTCGGCTGGATCACGCTCCTCGCAGCACTCCTGCTCCTGGGCCTCGTCGGCGGGATCGCCGTCGCGCTCTGGCAGAACTCGGCGCTCTCACGGGACGCGTTCGGACTCGAGTTTCTCGTCACGTCCCGCTGGGATCCAGCCATCGACCGGGTCTTCGGGGCGCTTCCCTTCATCCAGGGCACGCTCGTCACCTCGGCCCTCGCGCTGGTGCTCGCAATTCCCGTCGGGGTAGGCGCGGCGATCTTCCTGGCCGAGCTCGCCCCCGGCTGGTTGAGCCGGCCGCTCGGGCTCCTCATCGAGCTCCTCGCGGCCGTCCCCAGCGTCGTCTACGGCCTGTGGGGGCTGTTCGTGCTCATTCCGGCGGTCGCCAAGCCGCTCGGCGTCGCGCTCAACGGCTCGCTGGGCTTCCTGCCCATCTTCGAGGGGCCCGTCTTCGGCCCGAGCCGCCTCGCCGCAGGACTGTTGCTCTCCGTGATGGTTCTCCCGACGATCGCCGCGATCAGCCGCGACGTCCTGTTCGCGATCCCGAACAGCCAGCGCGAGGGCGCCCTGGCCCTGGGCGCCACCCACTGGGAGGTCGTCCACCAGGTCCTGATCCCCTATGGCGCCTCAGGCCTGCTCGGCGCGATCATCCTCGGACTCGGGCGCGCCCTGGGCGAGACGATCGCCGTGACGATGGTGATCGGCAACAACCTCGACCTCTCGGCGTCGCTGCTCCACCCCGGCTATACCATGGCTTCGATCATCGCCAACGAGTTCACCGAGGCCACATTCGACCTCTACCTCGAGGCGCTCATCGAGATCGGCCTGATCCTGTTCGCCATGACACTGCTGATCAACCTGTTCGCTCAGCTCCTGATCTGGCGGGTGCGCCGACGCACCGTCGGGCAGGTACGGGTATGAGCGGCCCGAACGTGAACACCCCGTGATCGCCGGAGGCAGGAGCCACCGCGCACGTGGCCGGCTGCTACGTCGCAAGGTCACGAGTCGGATCATGTTGGGGCTCGCTGGACTCGCCGCTTTCCTCGCCGTCCTCCCCCTCGCCTGGATCATCGTCTACGTGACTCAGGCCGGCCTGCCCGCACTCACGCTCGACTTCTTCACGAACCTGCCCACGCCGGTCGGCGTTCCGGGCGGCGGCATCATCAACGCGATCGTAGGATCGGCCATCACCGTTGGGCTTGGGTTGCTCCTTGCCGGGCCCGTGGGAACCCTCGTGGCAATCTACGCGACCGCCAACGCCGAGCGCCCAATCGGAACGGTGATCCGGTTCGCCACCGACACGCTCTCGGGCGTCCCATCGATCGTGATGGGGATCTTCGCCTACACGATCGTGGTACTCCCCCAGCGCCACTTCTCCGCCCTCGCCGGCGGGGTCGTGCTCGCCTTCATCATGCTGCCGATCGTGATTCGCTCGACCGAGGAGATGCTGAAGCTCGTCCCTTCCTCGCTTCGCGAGGCCTCGCTCGCCCTCGGGGCGGCGGAGTGGCGAACCTGGCGGAACGTCCTCGTGCCAGCCGCCTGGAACGGCATCCTGACCGGGCTCATGCTGGCGGTCGCGCGGGCCGCGGGCGAAGCCGCGCCGATGCTGTTCACGGCCTTCGGGAACCCCTTCATGAGCGTGTCGCTCGATCAGCCCATCGCCACACTTCCCCACACGATCTACATCTACGCCATCTCGCCCTACGAGGACTGGCGGGCGAAGGCATGGGCCACCGCGCTGGTCCTGATCATTCTGGTCCTCGCGCTCAACGTCGCCGCCCGCTACGTCACCGGGCGCCGGGCGCGTAAGCTTGGTACCGTCACGCGGTGAGATCGGAGCCGGACATGACCCTCGCGACCCAGCACGACTCCGGGCAGTCGAGCCTCCCCGCGGCCGGCTCGGCCGCCCCCCCGCGCCCGCCCGGAGCCGGGCCGGCCTCGGCGCCGGCGACGAGGATCGCCATTCACAACCTGACCGTGCACTACGGCACGTTCTGCGCGGTCCGCAACGTGACCCTGGACATCCCCGCCAACCAGGTCACCGCGATCATCGGGCCCTCGGGCTGCGGCAAGTCGACCGTGGTGCGCAGCCTCAACCGGATGACCGATCTCGTGCCCGGAGCCCGGGTGAGCGGGGAGGCCATCCTCGACGGGGAGAACATCCTCCGTCCCGAGGTGGACGTGGTGAACGTCCGCCGGCGGATCGGCATGGTCTTCCAACGCCCCAACCCCTTCCCGAAGTCCATCTACGACAACGTCGCCTACGGCCCTCGTCTGCACGGGGTCCGCGACCGCGACCTCGACGAGGTGGTCGAGCGGACGCTGCGTGGCGCCGCACTGTGGGACGAGGTCAAGGATAAGCTGCACCAGTCGGCCCTCGCGCTCTCGGGCGGCCAGCAGCAGCGCCTCTGCATCGCCCGGGCGATGGCGGTCGAGCCGGAGGTGATCCTCATGGACGAGCCCGCATCGGCCATTGACCCGATCGGTACCCTCCGAATCGAGGAGCTCATTGCGGACCTGCGGGCCACCTATACCATCGTCATCGTCACCCACAACATGCAGCAGGCGTCGCGCGTCAGCGACGTGACCGCGTTCTTCACCATGGACGAGGACCGGGCAGGCTACATGGTCGAATTCGGGCCAACGATCGAGATCTTCACGAACCCCAGGAACCAGCTGACCGAGGACTACGTGTCCGGTCGGTTTGGCTGAGCCGACCGGAGGAAGCACCCGTGAGCGACGAGCACGCACCGAACGAGGAGACGCTTCGCCAGGCCGGGCAGATCCTGCGCACGGGCGAGGGCGAACACCAGCATGACCACCTGCTGCGCGAACCACTCGACCGTGGTGAGCGCGAGATCAAGGACGAAGTGCTGCGCATGGGCGGCCTCGTCGAGGATGGGATCCGGGCCGCGATCGATGCCCTCGTCCGCCACGACGCCGACGCGGCGATGGCGGTGATCATCAACGACCGGGTGATCAACGAGATGCAGCGGGCGGTCTCTTCGCTGATCACCGCCACGATCGCGACCCAGCAGCCCGTCGCACGCGACCTGCGCTTCCTGCTCTCGCTCGACCACGTGACCTACGAGCTCGAGCGGATGGGCGACCATGCCGCGAGCGTCGCCAAGCAGGCCCGCAAGCTCGCCCCGCTGCCACCGCTCAAGAAGTACGTCGATCTGCCCGTGATGGGCGAACTCGCCGCCCAGCTCGTCCACGCCATCCTGCGCCCCCTGGTCGACATCGACCCGGTCCGCGCCCGCGAGGTCGCTGCCCGGGACGACGAGATCGACCGGCTCTACCACCGGACGTTCGACGAGGTTCTCGACCTGATGCGGGCCGACCCGGCGAACGTCGAGCCCGGAACCCGGATCCTGTTCGCGGCCCACTACATCGAGCGGATCGGTGACCGGGTAACGAACATCGCCGAGGACGTCGTCTTCCTCGCCAGTGGCGAGATCGAGGACCTCAACCCGTGACCTCGCGTGAGCTGGAAGGGACGGCCGATCGGCCGATCCGGGTCCTCTTCGTCTGCACCGGCAACTCGGCCCGGAGCCAGATAGCGGAGGCGCTCCTGCGCCACCTCGGCGGCCCCGCGTTCGAACCGTTCAGCGCCGGCACAGAACCGAAGGACATCCACCCCCTGACGCTCCGGGTCCTCGAAGAAGCGGGGATCGACGCGACCGGTGCCCGTTCGAAGCCGGTCACCGAGTTCCTCGACGCGTCATTCGACTACGTCGTGACCGTCTGCGACCGGGCCCGCGAGAGCTGCCCGGTCTTCACCGGGGCCGATGTCTCGCTCCACTGGGGCTTCGACGACCCGGCGGCGGCGACCGGCACCGAGGACGAACGACGGGCCGTCTTCGAGCGGGTGCTGGGCGAGATCACCCGTCGGCTGCGCACGTTCATCCCGCTCGCCCTGCGCGAGCACGGGCGGGTGGCCGGTCGGGCGGCCGAGCTGGACCACGCGACAGCGGGCGAGCGCGACCGGGCGGCGGCCGAGCTGGACCGGACGGCGGCCGAGCTGGACCGGACGGCGGTCCCGGCGGCCGATCGCGGCCGGCCGCCCGACTGACACCGGCCAGCCAGACCGATGGAGCTCTACCTCGTCCGTCACGCCCACGCCGGAGACCCGGCGAAGTGGCACCACGGCGATGCCGACCGGCCACTCTCCCGACGCGGACGTGCCCAGGCCGAGCGACTCGGCCGGTTCCTCGCCCGGAGCGGTTCCCGACCCGATGCCATCGTCAGCTCGCCGAAGCGCCGCGCCGCCGAAACCGCCGAGCTGATCGCCGAGGCGCTCGAGGTCACCTGGCGAACCGATGACCGGCTGGCGAGTGGCTTCGACCTGTGGCACCTCGAGCATGTCGTCCAGGATGGCGGCCAACCCGCCCGACTGCTGATCGTCGGCCACGACCCGGACTTCAGCACGCTCCTCGCCGAGCTGACCGGTGCGCCCGCGATCCCGATGCCCAAGGGTGCACTCGCCCGGGTCGACTTCGACGGCCCGCCCACGGCCGGAGCGGGCGTCCTTCGCTGGCTCGTCCCGCCGGAGCTCCTCGAAGCGGGCTGAGTAGGCGGCGGGCCAGCCGAGCGGCGGGCCAGCCGAGCGGCGCCGGCGGTGCCACCGATACCTCGCAATATCTCGCTGTCTGCGCCTCGATACCTCTATACTGCGCCTCATCATGAGCTCGGTACCTGGGCACACCTTGATCCGAATCGGGCAGGCGGCGGAGATCCTCGGTGTCTCGGTCGAGACGATCCGGCGCTGGGAGTCCGATGGGCGCCTGCCGGTCAGCCGGTCCGCCGGCGGGCAGCGCCAGGTCGCGCTC
>JAJYXX010000318.1 GCA_021801545.1 Chloroflexota bacterium
GCGACCGATGGGCGCCGCTCGACCGTCCGCGACACCCCGATCCTGACGGCGATCCAGCGCCCGATCGGCGAGATCCTGGAGCTTCTGGGCGCCGGGGAGGAATCGCTCGACAGCGAGTCGCTCGCCACGGCAGGCAGCGCGACGCGCTGACCGAGGCCGTCAGGAACCGACCCGCCCCGCCGGGGACGGCCGACCGACCTGCCGGGGACGGCCGACCGACCCCCTCAGCGACGGGCCTCGCGCACCCGGAACGGTTCGCCGTGGCCGGGGATGACGACATCGACCGCTTCGAGCACGCGTAGCCGATTGCGCTCGAGCGCCGCCTGGTCCCAGGCGCGCGGGTCGATCGCCGGCGTCCGGTCGCCGCGCCACCAGAGGTGGGTCAGGGCGTAGACCGCATCGTCGGCCTCGACGATCAGTGTCGCGTCTTCCTCGGTGTGGCCGGGTGTCAGCCAGAGCTGTGTCCTCGGGCTCAGGCGATCGCCGTCGCCATCGTGGTCGAGCCAGAGATCGCCTCGGTAGCGGGCCCAGAAGTCGACGACCTCGGCGTTCGGGAAGAGCGCGACATTCATCGTGTGGTCCGGGTGATGGTGGCTGAGGAAGACGTGAGTGACCGCCTCCGGGGCGACGCCGAGCGCGGCCAGCGGGTCGAGGATGAGCGAGCGCTGGGCGACCATCCCGGGATCGGCGACGATCAGCGCATCCCCGTCCCGGACGAGGACGACGCTGCTTGCCACCCGATCGCGCGCGTAGCCCGCATGGAGCAGGTGGACGTCGGTCATGGGCCCGCAATGATACCCGGCGACGATACCCGGCGACCGGAGACCGAGGGCAGGTGTCCTGCTGAGTCTGGCTCGTCCTCGGCTCCGGCTCCGGCTCCGGCTCCGGCTCCGGCTCCGGTTCCGGGCCGGCGTAGCACGAGAAGGCTTACCGGACCGGTTTCGCCGCCGCGGATCGGACAGACGATCGGCTCACAGCTACCCGGAGTCAGGGATCCGGTCAGCGGCAGCCCTTCTCATGCTGCCGATGACGAGATCGTCGGTCCGAGGGGTCGGGGGCCCGGCAGTTGGCGGCCGCAGACCACTGCCATCGCGTTCGATAACCCTTCTCATGCTCCGGGAGCGGGAGGTCAAGCCCCGGGAGCCGGGAGGCCGCGCGCCGGGTGCCGTGCTGCGGGGACGAGCGACCCCAGCGCGGGAGCCGAGGTCGGCCGGTTCGCCCGCCGAACGGGCGAACCGGCGTCGGCCGGCTCGTTCGTCGGCCCGCCCTTACTGGACGACCATCGGCACGTCCGCGGCCCGGCCGTCGGCCCGATCAGCGCAACCTCTCGCCCGGCCCGCCGTCCGCCAGGTCGCTCGGCCGGTCAACGTCCTGGAGTGAGCGGCCACCCCGGTCGAACCGGCGCCAGGCCGCCTCCTCGACGAGCCTCGTCCGGGTCTCCCGCAGCAGCACCGTGATCCTCCGCTCGCCGGCTCCGACCAGCCGCTCGGCCGCTTCCCGGGCCGCGGCGACGCGCACGGCGATCGGCAGCTGCTCGGGACGGTCGCCGCTCACGAGGGCCGCGAGCTCGCAGCCAGACGCCTCGAGCTCGCGCACGAGCAGCGCCAGGACATCGTACTCGAGCCACGGCATGTCACCCCCGGCGACGAGCGCGACCGGCTCGCGGGCCTGGGCGAGCGCAGCCGCGATCCCAACGAGCGGTCCGCCGAACGGCTCGGGGTCGCGGACGAACCGGAGCGGGACCGCAAGGCCCACCGGGAGATCGGGCTCCGGGGCGTCCGGGGCGAGAACGATGAGCACCTCGCGGCAGACGCCGGCGACCGCCTCCACCGAACGATGGAGAAGGGGACGCCCGTCGACGAGGGCGCCGAGCTTGTCACCGCCGAATCGGCGGGCCCGCCCACCGGCCAGGACGATCCCCGACGCGGCGGGCGGGATCGGGCGGGCGGCGGCGGTCCGTCGGGGCTGGCTCATCGGTTGCGGGACGCCCGCGGTCCGAGGACGTGGCCGGCGGGCGTGCGGCGCAGGAGGCCCCGCCGATCGAGATCCTCGAGCACCGCCAGGCTGAACTTGCGGCTCGTGCCGGTTGCGTCGCGGAGCGCGGCCGGCGCGAGCGGCCCGGCGCCGGCCAGCTGCAGTGCCAGCCGCTCGAGTTCGCGGTATGTCGAGGTGGCGTACGCCAGGTCCGCCTCGAGGCGGACGATCCGCCCGGCCGACTCGAGCGCCCGAACGCCCTCGACCGGACAGCCGGCGACGCGGACGGCCTCCGCGAACGGCGGCGGGGCGGCGACGGCGAGTGCCACCTCGAGGCGATCCATCGCCGCCCGGACCTCGGCCGGCAGTCCCGGCGGCCGCCGCGGGTCGCGGACGATGTCGCCGTCCCGGGCGAGCCGGCCGGCGTCGACGAGCCGGTCGAGCAGCACTCCGGCAATCGCGGTGGCGTCGGCCGGGCTGACCGTGACGAGGCGCCGGAGCGACCGGCCGATGATCGGCCGAAGCTCGCCGAGCGGCAGCCCGCCGCTCAGCGGCTGGGCGGCGTGACGGCCGGCGACGTGCTCGAGGGCGGCGGTCTCGAGGGCAACCAGCACGTCCGGTGCGGCCAGGAAGGCGCCGAGGACGGAGACGCCGGCGCGCTCGCCGAGCGGGCCGAGGGCCGGTTCGTCCGCCCCACGCGCGGCGAGGGCCGGTTCGTCCGCCCCACGCGCGGCGAGGGCAGCCACCGCGCGGCGCCGCGGCAGCACCCCGTGGAGCGCAACGAGCGCCGCGAGCGTGTCGTCCGCGGCCGCGGCCTCTCCGAGCGCTCGCAGCCGGTCTGGATCGGACCGCCGGCGCGAGACGCCGATCGCGGGTGCGGTGTCGAGGATCCGGCCGCCGGCGGCGGTCGCGGCCGGCGACGGCCGGCGGAGGACGAACCGGTCGCCGATCGCGGCGGCAACGGGTCGGGCGAGCGCGAGCCGCACGATCTCCTCGCCGGTCGAGAGGCTCGCCGCGTCGCGTCGACCCCGGCGGACCGTCGCCTCGACCTGGTCGGTTCCGAGGTGGAGCCTGACCGCCGCGCCGTGGTCCAGCGGCCAGCGCGCCGGCTCACGACCGAGCACAACCGGTGGCCGGATCGCCACCACGAGGCGGTCCGTGGCGACGACCGCCGGGCCCGCGGCCAGGAGCTGACCCCGGCGCAGCTCCGCGGCTTCCACGACGACGAGGTTGACGGCGACCCGGCCGCCCCCGCCGCCCGGCCCGTCCCGCTCGAGACGCACCACCGATCGGCCGTGGACTTGCAGCTCGCGGACCCGGACCGGCCACTCGCCCGGTTCCACCCTGAGCCTCTCCCCGACCTCGAGCGGGCCGCCCCGGAGCGTCCCGGTCACGACCGTCCCACGGCCGCGGACGGTGAAGACGCGGTCGATCGCGAGCCGTGCCGGCGCGCGGGTGTCGCCGGCTCGGGCCAGGACGCGGTCGCGCAGTGCGGCGAGCGCCGCCCGCAGGTCGGCGAGCCCCTCGCCGCTCGTCGACGAGACGGCGACCAGCGGGATGCCGTGGAGTGTCGTCCGCTCGAGCAGCGCCCGGACCGCCGCGACGACCGCGGCCGTCCGCTCCGGCCCCGCGAGGTCGACCTTCGTCACGACCGCCACCCCGTCGCTGATCCCGAGCGCATCGAGGAGCTCGAGGTGCTCGAGCGTCTGCGCCCGCGGCCCATCGTCAGCAGCCACGACGAGGAGCGCCGCGTCGATCTCGCCGGCCCCGACGAGCATGTTCCCGACGAGTCGGTCGTGCCCGGGCACGTCGACGAAATCGAGCTCGGTGCCGTCGTGGAACGCCAGGTGGGCATAGCCGACGTCGATCGTCATTCCCCGGCGCCGTTCCTCCGGGAGCCGGTCGGCGTCGATTCCGGTCAGGGCGCGCAGGAGCGCCGTCTTACCGTGGTCGATGTGGCCGGCGGTCCCGACGACGACGGTCATCGCGCGGGTGCCGCCGTGAGCGCGAGCGCCGCGGAGAGAGCCGCCGCCAGTCGGTCGTCGTCGGTCGGGTCGACCGTCCGCAGATCGAGCACGACCGAGCCGTCGGCGACCCGGGCGACGACCGCCGGGGTGCCCTCCCGAAGGCGCGCCAGGAGTCGGTCGGGCGACGGGACCTCGAGCGCGAGCCCCCAGGACGGAAGCGTCTCGCCCGGCAGCGAGCCGCCGCCGACCGTGGACTCGAGCCGGACCGCCCGAAACCGCGGGTCGTCGAGCTGACCGACCAGCCGCTCGGCTCGGACCTGGAGGTCGTCCGGGCGTACCGCGATCATCCGCCAGACGGGGATCTCCCGGACCGCCAGCCCGGCCCGGTAGAGCGCCAGCGTCGCCGCGAGCGCCGCGAGCGTCACCTTGTCGGGACGGGTCGCGCGTGCCAGCGGATCGCGTCGCAAGCGGGCCACCAGCTCGGTGCGACCAACGATCAGGCCGGCCTGCGGCCCACCGAGGAGCTTGTCGCCGCTGAACGTCACGAGGTCCGCGCCGGCGGCCAGGCGCTCGGAGGGCATCGGCTCGTGGGCGAGACCGAATATCGCCGTATCGAGGAGCGCACCGCTGCCGAGGTCGTCGACGACGATCGCGCCGTGGGCATGGGCGAGCGCGACCAGCTCGGCCGGCTCGGGCGCCTCCGTGAAGCCGGCCATCGTGAAGTTCGACGGATGGACGCGCAGCACGAGCCGTGCCCGACCCTCCGCGAGGGGCGCCTCGAAGTCCGCCACCCGGGTGCGGTTCGTCGTGCCGACCTCGACGAGACGTGCGCCGGCGCGCCGAACGATCTCCGGGATCCGCACCCCACCCCCGATCTCGACGAGCTCCCCGCGCGACACCGCCACCCCGCCTCCGCGGCCCGCCAACCCGACCGCGAGCGCGAGCGCGGCCGCGTTGTTGTTCGTCACGAGCGCGTCGTTCGGGGGGACCACACTCTCGCCGTCGGTGAGCGCGACCAGGTGCTCCTCCGCGGCCCGGAAGCGCCGGCCCCGCCGGCCATCCGCCCGGTCCATCTCGAGCAGCAAGTAGCCTCCCGCAGCCGCCGTCGCGGCCTCGATCGCCGCCCGCGGCCAGGGCGCCCGACCGAGGTTCGTGTGGAGGATGACGCCGGTCGCGTTGATCGCCGGCACGAGACCGACGCCGGCCGGGCCCTCGAGCTCCGCCAGTCGGCCGACGAGGGCGTCGGCGAGGAGGTCGAGCGGACGGGGCGCCGAGCCGCCGGCCAGCCGGGCGCGCTCCTCGGCGATCAGCTCGCGGGCGGCGGCCACGAACGCCTCGTGATCGCGGCTGCCGGCGACCGGGCGCGCCGCGGCCAGGAGCCGTTCGACGCTCGGCGGGCGGGCAGACTGGCTGGGCGGCATCGAGCCTCCGATCGCA
>JAJYXX010000324.1 GCA_021801545.1 Chloroflexota bacterium
GGGGCAGGCCGGTGATCGTCGGCGGCGGCGGCCCGAACGACCGCGGCGTCGTGAGCACCGCCAGCTACGAGGCGCGCCGGTTCGGGGTCCGATCCGCGATGCCGCTGCGGACGGCGGCAGCCCTCTGCCCCGAGGCGGTCTTCCTGCCCGTCGACGGGGCGAAGTACCAGGCCGTGAGCCGCCAGGTGATGGCGATCCTGCGCCGGTTCACGCCGCTCGTCGAGCCGGTCTCGATCGACGAGGCGTTTCTCGACGTCACCGGCTCCCGCGAGCTGTTCGGGGACGGGACGCAGATCGCGCGCCGGATCAAGGACGCGATCCAGGCCGAGACGGGGCTGACGGCCTCGGTCGGGGTGGCCGCCACGAAGCTGGTTGCCAAGGTGGCCTCCGACCTCCGCAAGCCGGACGGCCTCGTCGTCGTCCCGCCCGGCGAGGAGGCGTCGTTCCTCGCCCCGCTCCCGATCGCCCGCCTGTGGGGCGTGGGACCGCAGACGGCGGCGGCGCTCCGCGAGTACGGTGTGACGACGATCGGCGACCTGGCGGCGCTCCCGGTCGACCTCCTCGTCCGGCGGTTCGGGCGGCACGGGGCGGCCCTCCACGAGCGCGCCCAGGGCATCGACCCCGAGCTCGTCGGCGGCGGCGAGCCGGCGAAGTCGATCGGCCACGAGCACACGTTCGAGGTCGACACCGGTGACGTCGAGACGATCGAGCGGACGCTCCTGGCGATGGCCGACGGTGTGGCCGGCCGGCTCCGCGCGTCGGGCCTGAAGGCGGGCACGATCACGGTGAAAGTCCGTGACTCGTCGTTCCGGACGATCACCCGGCAGCGGACGCTGGCGACGCCGACCGACCTGACCGAGCCGATCTGGCAGGCGGCCCTCGAGCTTGCCCGGCCCGAGATTCGTGCCATCCGGGTCCGGCTGATCGGGATCACCGCGTCGGGTCTGGGCGACCGCGAGCAGCTGCCGCTGTTCGAAGCGGAGGACGGGCGTCGGCGGCGGGTGGTCGAGGCGGCCGACCGGATCCGCCGACGGTACGGCGAACGGTCGGTGACGCGAGCCCGGCTGCTCGGGACGGGCCTACCGGCGCCGTTCGAGCACGATCCGCTGACGGCGCCCGAACGGCGGGGGGCGCCCGAACGGCGGGGGGCGGCTGGGCCGGGTGGGGATGATGCGCCGGGCGCGGGCAGGAACTCGGGCGGCGTTCCGGGTCGTGACGAGAGCGCGGATTTCGGCAGGGGCGCAGGTCGTGACAACCAAGGTGACACGGACCCGATCGAAGGTTCCCCTGACGACGCTTGACATCGAACGCCTGTTCGGTCTAGCCTCTCGTCACAACCGAACGGACGTTCTGGTCGCCCAGGTGCCCGGGCGCCACGAGGCCACCCCGGAAAGGAGCCGAGTCGCATGGCGATGATCCGAGTCGAACCCGTCCAGGTCCAGGTCCGGACCGGCTGGTTCGACGGCCGACCGCTCGAGATCACGTGGGGAACGGAGCGCCTGCCGGTCACGGCGCTCACGCTCGTTCGCCACGAGGACTCCGCCTACCACGTGGCGATCGGGCCACGGACGATCTTCGAGGTCGAAACCCCGCGCGCCCGGCTGGCGCTCAGCTTCCGGCACCGCTCGCGGCGCTGGACGATCGAGGGCCTCGACGAGGATCGGCCGGCGGCCTGACGCCGCGTTCCTCCTCGTCTCCGCCGCGGGAACGGCTTCGGCCGGTCGGTGCTCCTCCCACTCGACCGGCGACCCCGGCAGCGGGGCGGGCGTGCCGGTACGCGCCCGCCCCGCTCCTGCCGGCGGGCGCGTGCGCCGTGCCCTGCATCGCGCACCGGCCCGTCACGCCGGCCCGTCCGCCGCCGCGCGATGCGCCTACAATCCCGGGCGTGGAACACGCGATCGGGTCCGGGCGCTTCCGGGACCTGACGGTCGAGGCATTCGTCGAGCGGCTTGCGTCGTCCGAACCGGTCCCCGGCGGTGGCTCGGCATCGGCGATCGCCGGCAGCCTGGGGGCGGCGCTCGTGGCGATGGTCGCCGGGCTTTCGGAAGGGCGCGAGCGGTACGCGGCTCACACGGCGACGCACGCCGAGGCGGCCACACTCGGGCGACGCCTGGCGGACCGGTTCCTCGCCCTCGCCGACGAGGACGCGGCCGCGTACGTGGTCTTCGCTGCGACCTTGAAGCTGCCGCGGGGGACGGACGACGAGAAGGCCGCCCGTACGGAGGCACTTCGCTCCGCCGCCCGGGTCGCGGCCGAGGTGCCACTGGCGTGCGTCGAGGCCTGCCTGGAGCTCGTTTCGGCGACCGAGGCGCTCGCCGGCCGGAGCAACCGGAACGCCTCGAGCGACCTGTCGGTTGCCTCGTACCTCGCCGAGGCCGCGGCCCGGGGCGCGGCTGCGAACGTGCTCGTGAACCTGCCGTCCGTCGGCGACGGGTCCTACGCCGCCCAGGTGACCGACCGGATCGCCGCCCTTCTCGGCCGGATCGAGTCGCTCGCCGGTGCCACGCGCGAGGTGGTCCGGGCCGGGATCGAGCGCGACCCGCTGCCGGCGGGCGGCCTGCTGCGAGCCTGACGGTCCAGGGAATGAGCGCAAAGTGAGATCCCGATGAGCGAACCGCGACTCCTCGCGGGGGCCCCGATCGCGGCCGAGATCCGGGCCACGGTGAAGGCGGACGTCGCGGCGTTTCGCCGGCGTCACGGCTACGTCCCGACCCTCGCCGTCGTCCTCGTCGGCCGCGACGCCCCGTCCGCCGTCTACCTCCAGCAGATCCTCAAGAGCTGCCGGAACGTCGGGGTCGAGGGGCGCCTGGTCGAGATTCCCGGTCGCGTCTCGGCGGCACGCGTCCGGCGCCGGATCGCCGAGCTGAACGACGACCCGCTCGTCTCGGGGATCATCGTCCAGATGCCGTTACCGAAGCGGATCCCGCTGAGCACGGTCATCGAGACCCTCGATCCGGCGAAGGACATCGACGGCATCCACCCGCTGAACGCCGGCCTGATGACGCTTGGCTACGCCGGGTTCCTGCCGACGACCGCCCAGGCGGCGGTCGAGCTGCTCAAACGCTCGGAGATCGAGATCGCCGGGCGGCCCGCCGTCGTCGTCGGTCGCTCGAACGTCGTCGGCAAGCCGGTGAGCATCCTTCTCCTGCGCGAGAATGCCACCGTCACGATCTGCCATTCGAAGACACGCGACCTGGCCGCGATCCTCCGCACCGCCGACATCGTCGTCGTCGCGGTCGGTCGCCCGAGGCTCGTCACCGGCGCGATGCTCAAGCCCGGTGCGGTCGTCGTCGATGTCGGGATCAATGTCGTCGACGGCAAGCTCGTCGGTGACGTCGATTTCGAGTCCGCGAAAGGCGTCGTCTCGGCGATCACGCCGGTGCCCGGCGGCGTCGGGCCGGTGACGAACGCGCTCCTGATGACCCACCTCATGCGTGCCGCACATGCCCAGGCCGACCTGCGCCACGCCGGTCACCCGCTCGCGATCGCCGGCGGGGGCTGACGGTGCGATCGAAGCGAGCCGAACGCCCCACCCGAAGGAGGCCCCGATGCACAGCTCCAGGGCGTGCGCCCGATGAGCGGCTCCCCGTTCCCGTCCGACCTGCAGATCGCCCGCTCGGTCACGCCCCGCCCGATCGCCGACGTCGCCCGCGACCTCGGCCTCCGCGACGACGAGATCGAGCTGTACGGCCCGACGAAGGCGAAGGTGAGCCTGGAGGCGATCCGCCGCCTGGAGGCGACGAACCCGCGCGGCAAGTACGTGCTCGTGACGGCGATCAGCCCGACGCCCCTCGGCGAGGGCAAGACGACGACGACGGTCGGCCTCGCCCAGGGCCTCGGGCAGATCGGTCACCGGGCGGCGGTCGCGATCCGCCAGCCGTCGCTCGGGCCGGTGTTCGGGATCAAGGGCGGGGCGGCCGGGGGCGGCTACTCGCAGGTCATCCCGATGGAGGACTTCAACCTCCATCTCACCGGCGACATCCACGCGATCGGGGCCGCCCACAACCTCGCCGCCGCCTTCCTCGACAACCATCTCCACCACCGGAACGCGCTCGGTATCGACCCGCTGTCGATCACCTGGCCGCGCGTCGTCGACATCAGCGACCGGGCCATCCGCCGGGCGGTGATCGGCCTGGGCGGGCGCGAGAACGGGGTCCCGCGCGAGACGGAATGGCAGATCACCGTCGCCTCGGAGGTGATGGCCGTCCTCGCCCTCGCCTCGGACCTCCACGATCTGCGGGCGCGGCTCGGTCGGATCGTCCTCGCCCAGACGTACGACGGGCAGCCGGTGACCGCCGAGGACCTGAAGGTCGCCGGCGCGATGACCGTCCTGCTCCGCGACGCCCTGAAGCCGAACCTCCTCCAGACGCTCGAGGGCGGGCCGGCGTTCGTCCACGCCGGGCCGTTCGCCAACATCGCCCACGGCAACAACTCCGTCCTCGCCGACCGGCTCGCCCTCGTCACGAACGAGATCGTCTGCACGGAGGCCGGCTTCGGCGCCGACATGGGGGCCGAGAAGTTCTTCAACATCAAGTGCCGCCAGTCCGGGCTGACGCCCGACGCGGCCGTCGTCGTGGCCACGATCCGGGCCCTGAAGATGCACGGTGGCGTCGGTCGGATCGTGGCCGGCAAGCCGCTCGACCCGGCGCTCCTCGAGGAGAACGTGGACGCCGTCCGGGCGGGCGCCGCGAACCTGGCCAAGCAGATCGAGAACGTGACGGTCTTTGGCGTCCCGGTCGTCGTGGCGATCAACTACTTCCCGACCGACACGCCGGCCGAGATCGCGGCAGTCCGCCAGGTGGCGCTGGCAGCCGGCGCCCGCGACGCGGTCCTCACGAAGCACTTCGCCGAGGGTGGTCGGGGGGCGATCGACCTCGCCGAGGCGGTCTGGGCGGCGGCATCGGAGGGCGCGCCGGGCTTTCGCCTGCTCTACCCGGACGAGGCGAGCCTGCGCGAGAAGGTCGAGACGATCGCGGTCCGGATCTACGGGGCCGCCGGCGTCGACGAGCTCCCGGTTGCAACGAAGGCGCTCAGCGCTCTCGAGGCCGCCGGTTATGGCCACCTGCCGATCTGCATGGCGAAGACGCAGTACTCACTCAGCCACGACGCATCGCTGAAGGGTCGTCCGAGCGGCTTCCGCGTGCCGATCCGCGACGTTCGGCTGGCGGCCGGGGCGGGGTTCGTCACCGCGCTTCTCGGCGAGATGCGGACGATGCCCGGGCTGCCCTCTCGGCCGGGCGGCGAGAACATTGACATCGACGCCGAGGGCAACGTGGTCGGGCTGTTCTGAGGAGCGCCC
>JAJYXX010000191.1 GCA_021801545.1 Chloroflexota bacterium
GCGCTCTCGACCTCGGCCGGGCCGACCCGCTTGCCGGCCACCTTGAGCGTGTCGTCCGAGCGGCCGTGGATGTACCAGTAGCCGTCGGCGTCGACCTCCGCCCAGTCGCCGTGGACCCACGTGCCGCTGATCCGTGACCAGTACGTCTCGAGGTAGCGCTCCGGATCGCGCCAGAAGCCGCGGGTCATGCCCGGCAGGGGTTGGCGGATGACGAGCTCGCCGACCGAACCCCGGACCGACGCGCCCGCGGCGTCGACGACGTCGGCGATCGTGCCCGGGCACGGGCCACCGAACGAGGCGGGCTTGATCGGGGTCAGCGGGTTGCAGCCGACGATGCCGCCCGACACCTCCGTCCCGCCGCTGTAGTTGACGATCGGCAGCCGGCCTCCGCCCACCTCGCGGAAGTACCACCACCAGGGCTCCGGGTTCCACGGTTCGCCGGTCGAACCCAGGACGCGCAACGTGCGCAGGTCGTGCGCTCGGACCGGATCCGGGCCGTGGGCCATGAGCGCCCGGATGACGGTCGGGCTGAGGCCCAGGTGGGTCACCCGGTGGCGCTCGACGATCGACCAGATCCGGTCCGGTCCGGGGTGGTCGGGCACGCCTTCGTAGAGGACGAGCCGGGCGTCGAGGAGGAACGCGCCCGAGATCGCCCACGGTCCCATCATCCAGCCGAGATCGGTGAACCAGAAGAGCGTGTCGCCGGGCCCGAGGTCGAAGCAGTGGGCGAGATCCTGGGCGCCTTTGATCGGGAAACCGCCGTGGACGTGGACGGCGCCCTTCGGCCGGCCGGTCGTGCCCGAGGTGTAGATGAGCAGGTAGGGGGTCTCGGGGTCGGTCGGGCCCGGAGCCTGGGCCGGCGCGTCGGCCGGGGCAGCCGCGAGCGCCTCGTCCCACCAGCGGTCGCGCCCCGGCGTCCACGCGACATTGCCGGCCCGATCGCCCAGCCGGCGGACGACGAGAACGCGCCGGACGGTCGGGGCGTCGCGCAGGGCGGCGTCGGCTGTCTCCTTGAGCCGGACGACCGAACCCCGGCGCAGGAAGCCGTCGGCGGTGATGAGGAGCGACGCCTCGCAGTCGGCGAGCCGGCCTGCGACCGCGATGTGCCCGTAGCCGGAGAAGATCGGGGTGTAGATCGCCCGGAGTCGTCCCAGGGCGAGGGCCGCGACGACCGTCTCGACGAGCATCGGCAGGAAGATCCCCACCCGGTCCCCTTCGCCGACCCCCGCGGCGGCGAGCATCCGTGCGGCCCGCCCCACCGACGCCTCGAGCTCCGCGTTCGTCAGGCGCCGGACCTCGCCGTCTTCGCCCTCCCAGGCCAGCGCCGCGCCGTCCGGATCCCGCCGGGCCCGGGGCTCGACCGCGGCCAGGGCGTAGTTGAAGCGGCCGCCGATCCACCAGCGGGTCCATTCGGGGCCGCGGGAGAGATCGACGACCTGGCGCGGGCGTGCCTGCCACGAGAGGCCGAGGTCGTCGGCGGCGACGCCCCAGAACCAGGCCGGATCCTCGGCCGCGTGGCGCTGGAGGGCCTCGAGCGAGGGCTCGCCGGTCGTGCGCAGGAAGCGGGCGAGGCGACTCTCGGCGAGGAGCTCGGGCGTGGGGTGCCACGCTGCGGCGGGAACGTCGCGGCCGAAGATCGGCCAGGTGGCGTGGTCCATCGGGCCGCTCAGCCGCCCGTCCCGGCGGCCGCGCTGAGCGCCTGGGAGAGCGCCGCCCGAAACGCCGGCGTCCACGGCCCCTGGCCGGCTGCGACGTACGGGGAGACTTCGAGCTTCTCGTACGCGGCCGGGTCGCTGACGTACGAGCGGGCGCACGAATCGACGTCGCCGAGGTTGCGCTCGTACGCGTCGCGGTCGCCGAAGATGTAGAGGTAGATGCGGATCGGCGATGACTGGTCGAGGCCCCGGGCCGTGAACGAGATCGCGGTCGGGCTCAGGCGCCGATCCGGGCAGCCGGCGTCACCGGACACGATGTCGGTGGCGGCGATGCCACGCAGGGCGAGCTCGTGGGTGATGCCGATGAAGTCGGCCGGGGTCGGGGCGGGCGGCTTCGTCGCCGCGCCGCAGGCAGCCGCCGCGAGCGAGGCGACGATCGCCACGGCGAATACCGTCCGGGCGAGGGGCCGAGGGGCAATCCGGAAGAGAGGCATGGGCTGAGGCTAGCACCGCCTCGGCGGGACCGCGCGGCGCGCCCGCTGGCGCCGGGGCGTCGTCCGCGCGCCTGCGCCGGGGGCGTCGTCTGCGCGCCTCTCGTCGCTGGCGTCGGCGCCCTCCCGTCGCCTGTGCCGGGGTTGCCGGCCGCCGGGGTTGCCGGCCGCCGGCGCCCTGCCGGGCGCGGCTGTCGTACGATGCGCACGAAGCCCCCAGCGGTCGTTCGCCGGGCATCGGCCTGCGCCGAGCCGGGACGACGTCACCCCGACGAGGAGTCCGTGCCCACGATCCGTCCCTTCCGCGCCCTCCGCTACGACCCCGAGGTCGTCGGCGACCTGGCCCTCGTCATGAGCCCGCCCTACGACGTGATCACGCCGGCGCAGCTGCCGGTGTTCCTGGCTCGCCACCCGAAGAACGTCGTCCGGCTCGACCTGCCGACCGCACAGCCCGGCGAAGAGCCTGACGAGCGCTACCGGCGGGCCGCCCGGACCCTCGCCGCGTGGCGCGCCGACGGCACGTTCCACCACGAGGCCCGACCGTCGCTCTACGTCTACGAGCAGACGTACCGCGTGCCGGGCAGCAAGGTCGAGCGCACGCAGCGCGGCTTCTTCGGCCGGCTCCGCCTCGAGCCGTTCGGGCCAGGCTCCGGCGTCCTGCCCCACGAGCGGACGCTCTCGGCGCCGAAGGAGGACCGCTACCGCCTGATCCGCGCGACCGGAGCGAACATCAGCCCGGTCGTCGGGCTCCACGATGACTCGAGCGGTCGGTCGGCGGTCCTGCTCGAGACAGTCTCCGGGCGTCCGCCCGAGATCGACGTCGTCGACGACGAGGGCACGAGCCACCGGCTGTGGGTCGTCCCCGAGGATGAGCCGGCGCCGGACGGATCGGGGGCGACGATCGTCGCCGAGCTGGTCGCCCTGGCCGGCGCCGGTCCGGTCACGATCGCCGATGGTCACCATCGCTACGAGACGGCGCTCCGCTACCGCGACGAGCAGCGGCTGAGTCGCCCGGGCGAGCAGGACCCCGCGTTCGACTACATCCTCATGCTCTTCCTCGAGACGTATCAGCCGCTCACCGTCCTGCCGACCCATCGGGTCGTGCGCGGCCTGGGCGAGGAGGGCGTGGCCCGGCTCGGGGAACGCCTCGGAGAGCTGTTCGACATCTGGGCGGCCGATCGGCCGGACCTCGAGCGGACGTTCGGCCCGGCCCGGCTCGCCGCCGGCGGCGGGGGCCGGTTCGGGTTCTGGACGCGTGCTGGCGGCGCGCTGCTCGAGGCGCGCCGGCCGGCCTTCGAGCCGTTCCTGCCGGCCGGCGGTGAGGCGCTCCGCCGGCTCGACGTGACGCTCCTCCAGGTCGCCCTCGAGCAGCTGACTGGTGTGGATCCGGCCGCCACGGCCGCCGGGTGCGTCGCCTACACGAAGTCGGTGGCCGAGGGGCTCGACTGGGTCGAGGCAGGCCATGACGGGGCAGACGCCGCGTTCCTCCTGGAACCGACCCCGGTCGCCGACATCGCCGCGGTGGCGAGGGAGGGCGATGTCATGCCCCAGAAGTCGACGTACTTCCACCCCAAGGCCCTGAGCGGCCTGCTGATCAACCCCCATGAGTGGTGAGGACCGCATGTCCGACGTGACCCCGGGACCCTCGGCGTGGGGTCCCCAGCAGCCGACCCCGAATGGCCGGCCGATCCGCAAGGACGAGATCGAGCTGACCGAGCGGGGGATCTACATCGAGTCGTGGCTGCCCGAGCGGCGCTCGCGCCGGCGGCCGCTCCTCTTCGTTCACGGCGAGCTGGCCGGCTCGTGGCTCTGGGAGCGGTACCTGGGCTACTTCGCCGGTCGCGGCTGGGAGGGGCACGCCCTCAACCTGCGCAACCACTACTGGTCGCAGTCGGCCGATCCGGCGACGCTCTCGTTCGACACGTACACCGAGGACGTCGTCGCTGCCCTCGGCCGGTTCGGCAGCAACGTCGTCGTCGTCGCTCACGGCATGGGTGGCCTCCTCGCGCTCAAGGCGGTCGAGCGTCACCCGGTCGCCGGGATGGTGCTCCTGAGCCCCGAACCCCCGCGCGACCTGCGCGTGCCGGCGCGTCCCCACGAGCTGCGCGAGATTCCCGAAGCCTACGGCAAGGACGCGATCGGCTGGGAGACGCTACCCGAGAAGCTCCAGCGCGATCACCGCGACCTGACGCTCGCCGACGTCCTGCGCATCCAGCACCTGCTTGGCCAGAAGGCGCGCGAGGCGGGCGCCGCCCGCCGCCAGGTCCTCCAGGGCGTGCCGGTCGACCGGGCGGCGTTCGCCGAGCTGCCTGTGCTCGTCATCGGGGCCGGGCTCGACCGCTACGTCCCCGAGCCGGCGAGCGAACGGCTCGCCGAGTGGCTCGGGGCCGAGTACGAGCCGTTCGGGGCGCACTCGCACTACGGTCTCGTCCTCGGCGAACAGAGCTATCTCCAGGTCGCCGACGCGGTCCGCGCCTTCCTCGAGACGCACTCGCTATAGACAATCCTGCGTATTGCCCCCGCTGCGGGGGATGGTCTCGCCGACGTCCACCGGGACGGAACGGCCCTGCGGCTGCCTCCGATCCGGCCCTCTGTTGGATCCTTGCACCTGCTGTCGGGAACCCGACCGGGCTTGCGGCGGATGAAAGCAACCGACACGGCGAGCGGTCTGACCGTCGAGTTCTTGCACGGGTGCGAGGGTCGATGCCCACTCCAGCCGACCAGTGCCGAGAACTTACATCCAGTGTCGGGCAACCGACCGCCCCCGGCCTCCGGAGCCGGTCGGTTGGCTCGTTGCTTGCGCGTGGCGTAAGTTGGGCCGGGCCCAGGGCGAACCAGGCCGGAGCCGGCCACAGCCGGCCGACCGGAGCTGGCCACGGCCGGCCGACCGGAGCAGGCGACCGGAGCGGGCGACCGGAGCGGGCGACCGGCCTGCCGGAGCATCTTCAGCGAGGTTGTGGGTCGAGTTCAGCGAGGTTGCTCACAGGGTAGCTCCCCCGAACATCGACCCGCGCGGTGCGATCCTCCGGCCGTGAGACGCGCGGCGATCCGCCCGGCCGTTCTCGCGGGTGTGCTGCTGACGCTCCAGGCGTGTTTCCTGCCCATTGAGGCAACCTACCGCGGCCGCATCGAAGTCTGGAATCGGACGC
>JAJYXX010000384.1 GCA_021801545.1 Chloroflexota bacterium
CGTGCGCTCGCTCGTCGAGCGCGGCCTCGACGGCGTGCGCCTGGTGATCAGCGACGACCACGCGGGCCTCGTCCGGGCGATCGACGAGCAACTGCTGGGCGCGGCCTGGCAGCGCTGCCGGGTCCAATATGCCGACCTCCGGATTATGCCGATGTCGGGTGTCGGGCCGGCCGCTGCGTGAGTGATCGGGCGGCGTGAGGTCGGCATAATCACAGCCCGTCCAGGAAGGCGAGGAGCGTGTCGGACGGCCGATACCGCCCGGGCCGGACGTTCGGCTCCGCCGTCCTCGCGATCGCCCGCTCCTTGAGGGTGAGATCCGCGTGCAGGTAGATCTGGGTCGTGTCGACATGCTCGTGGCCGAGCCAGAGGGCGATGACCGACGTGTCGACGCCAGCCTGCAGGAGGCGCATCGCCGCGGTGTGCCGCAGGACGTGGGGACTGATCCGCTTGGTCCGCAGCGATGGGCAGGCCGCGGCCGCCGCGGCGTACTTGGCGATCCGACGTTCGACGGCGTCCCGGCTGAGCGGAGTGCCGGTGCTGGTCGGGAACAAGGGGTCGATCGGGGCGCCGCCTCGCTCGGCCAGCCAGACGCGCAGCACCGCGACCGTCGCCCGGGTGAGCGGCGTGATCCGTTCCTTGCGGCCCTTGCCTCGGCAGCTCACGTGGGCGCCCGTCCCGAGATGGATGTCGGCGCCGCGCAGGCCGATCAGCTCGGATACGCGCAGCCCGGTCTGGACCGCGAGCAGCAGCAGGGCGTGGTCCCGCCGTCCGGTCCAGGTCGTCCGGTCCGCGGCGCCGAGGAGGGCCTCGACCTCCCGGTCGGCCAGGAAGGTGACCAAGCCGCGAGAGAACCGCTTGGGCGGAATGGCGAGCACGCGACCGATCGACTCGGCGTGCTCGGGATGGCGCAGCGCGGCAAACCGGAACAGCGAACGGATCGCCGCCAGGCGGGCATTGCGGGTCCGGATGCCGTTGCCCCGGTCGCGCTCGAGGTGATCAAGGAAGGCGCCGACGAGCAGTGCGTCGATCTCGCCGAGATCGAGCCGCGAAGGCTCCGTGGCGGTGCGGCCCGCGGCGAACGCGAGGAGCAGCCGCAGCGTGTCGCGATAGGCGGCGATCGTCTGCGGGCTCGCCTGGCGCTGCCGGATGAGCCGGTCGGTGAAGAACGCCTGGAGAGTCGGGGCGAGCGCGCTCACGGCCGGCCTCCGAGATGGCGCTCGAGGCGCAGACCGGCAGCCTCGAGCAGCTCGGGTGCAGCCGACAGATACCAGTACGTCGCCGCGGGGCTGACGTGGCCGAGGTACGTCGAGAGGATCGGCAGCCGCGCGCCGACGTCGAGGTCGGCCCGATAGGCGTCGAGGACCGTGCGGACGGCGAAGGTATGGCGCAGGTCGTGGAGCCGCGGCCGACAGGCGGCCGACCGTGGCCGCAGACCCGCCGTCCAGACGAGCTCGAGGAATGTCCAGTTCACGTTGCAGTACCGAAGACGGGTGCCGGCGCCCGACACGAAGAGCGCCGCGGTCGGCGTGCCCGGACGGGGTCGATCGGGTCGGGCCAGATAGCGGCGCAGGGCGGTGACGGTCGTCGGATGGAGAGGCACGAGGCGCGACTTGCCGAACTTGCTCATCCGGATCGTGAGCGTCCCCTCGCGGGAACCGAGATCGCCCCGATCGAGCCGGATCGCCTCGCCGACGCGGAGCCCGGCCACCGAGAGCAGGCCGATGAGCGTCGCGTACGTCGCCGACCGGAACGGGGTGCGCAGGATGCAGGCGGCTCCCATGAGTGTGGCGACCTCGGCATCGGTGTACAGGTACGGGGTCGCCCGACCGCCGGGATCCGGCAGCAGCTCGGTCGGGATGAGCTCGTGGGCGGGATCGAGCGCGTGGAGGTGGGCCGCGAAGCCGCGGACGACCGTGAGCCGCATGGCGAGCCACCGTGCGCCGGCGGCGGCCGGCAGCGTCGCCCAGGCGAGCGCCGCCTCGAGCGTGACCGTGTCGGCGCCCTGCGCATCGAGGTAGGCGGTGAACTGGGCGAGCAGCTTGCCGGCCCGCTCGAGCCGAAAGCCGAGCGAGCGGCGAAGCGCGAGATAGTCGGCGAGCGCGGGATCGAGGCGGCTCATGCGGCACCGCCCGGCCAGGGTCGCGCAAGGGCGCGGAGGGCAGGCTCATCCACCTTCGCGTAGATCGCGGTCGTCTGTGAGCGCCGGTGTCGGAGGACCTGGCCGATCTCGGCGAGCGAGCCGCCGGCCCGGAGCATCTCGGTCGCCGCGGTGTGCCGCAGCCGGTGGGCGTGGACGAGCCCGAGGCCCGCGCGGCGGGCGGCGTCGCCGACGACTTGGCTCACCCCGGTCGACGAGAGGCCCCGGTGCGGCGCCTTCACGCGGATGAACACCGTCCGGCCCAGGGCGCTCGCGGGACGGCCTCGCCGGAGATACGCCACGATCGCCTCGCCGACGTCGGGCGGCAGCGGCAGCCGCTCGGACCGATTGCCCTTGCCGGTGACGACGAGCTCGCCTGCCCGCCAGTCGATGGCATCGAGCGTGAGCCCCGCCACCTCGCCCGCCCGCAGCCCGAGACGGACGAGGAGGGTGAGGAGCGCGAAATCGCGACGGCCCGTTGGACCGCTCCGATCGCACCCGGCGAGGAGGCGTTCGACCTCGGCGCGGGTGAGCCCGCGCGGCAACGGAGCCAGGCGCCAGGCGGCGATCCGGGGCACGCTCGCGGCGAGCGGGCGCGGGAGAACCCCCTCGAGGTGGAGGAAGCCAAGCAGGGAGCGCAGGGAGGTCACGGTCAGCTTGCCCGAGCCGCGTGGCTGGCTCGGGCAGTGAGCGACCACGAACGTGGTGATGTCGGCGACGGTCAGCCCTTCGAGGGCGAACCCATCGGGCGTGGCCCGGCTGGCGAGAAACGGCCGGACCGCGGCGAGGTATCCGGACGCCGTGGTCGGGGCCAGGCTCCGCTCGACGACGAGGTACCGGCGGTACCGGGCGAGGAGCCGATCGATCGGCGCGTCGGGCTCAACCTCGGGCGCCTCGGGAACCACCCCGAGCCCGCGCAGGTACTCGAGCGGTGGCCGGATCGCCCGGGCCGATGCGTACCGCGTGTGTCCGGCAGCCCGGCGAGCAACCAGGAAGCGGTCGACCTGGGGCGCTGAGAGGGCTCCTGGTTCGAGTCCTTCGGCATGGAGCCAGACGCTCAGGTCAGCCACCAGCCGGAGCTGGAGGGTCGCTCCCGAGGCTGTGTACCCGACGCGGGTGAGTTCGGCAGCGTAGCCGGCCGCGTACGGAGCGAGCGGGCCGCTGACGCGGACCCGAAATGGATCGCGCACGTGGCTCTCCTTCCTCGATGCGGAAGGAGAGCCTCTCTCAGGGCGCCAGGATTATGCCGACCTCACGCCGCCCGATCACGCACGCAGCGGCCGGTTCGAGGCCCGACATCGGCATAATCGGGAGGTCGGCATAGTGGTTCCAGCAGCGCTGGTGGCGGGTCTCGGGGAAGACCTCCCGGAGGGCGGCCCACAGCCCCAGCGCGGGTCGTGTCCCTAGAGTTGGTGTAACAGCGGACCTGGCCGGGCATGGAAACGGCCACCGCGTCATCCTCGCGTCGTTGGAACTGAGAAACCGACGACACGGAGAACACCACGATGGCCGACGACAGCATGTCCCTGCTCGAGACCCTGCGCAAGGTGAGCGTCGACGGTGACGTCGACATCCTGCGCGAGGGCGTCCGCCTCCTCGCCCAGGCGATCATGGAGGCCGAGGTGAGCGAGCTCACCGGGCTCGCCAAGGGCGAGCGCAACCCGGAGCAGCGCCTCACCCACCGCAACGGGTACCGCGACCGCCGCTGGGACACGCGGGTGGGCACGATCGACCTGGCGGTCCCGCGCGTGCGCGACGGCTCGTACTTCCCGAGCCTGCTCGAACCACGCCGGCGCGCCGAGCGGGCCCTGCTCGCGGTCGTCCAGGAGGCGTACGTGTCGGGCGTATCCACGCGCCGGGTCGACGACCTCGTCCGGGCGCTCGGGATCGAGGGCATGAGCCGCAGCGAGGTGTCCCGGATCTGCGCCGCCCTCGACGCCGAGGTTGCCGCCTTCCGGTCCCGCTCGCTCGCGGGCGAGGCGTACCCCTACCTCTGGCTCGACGCCACGTACCTGAAGGTCCGCGAGGGTGGGAGGGTCGTGTCGATGGCGGCCCTCGTCGCGACCGGGGTCGCCCTCACGGGCGAGCGCCGGGTGCTCGGGCTCGAGCTCGCTGCCGGCAACGACGAGGGCAGCGCCTGGCCGAGGTTCGTGCGCTCGCTCGTCGAGCGGGGCCTCCGCGGCGTGCGCCTGGTGATCAGCGACAACCACCCGGGCCTCGTCCGGGCGATCGACGAGCAACTGCTGGGCGCGGCCTGGCAGCGCTGCCGGGTCCACCTCACGCGCAATGCGCAGGACCTCGTGCCCCGCTCCGCCCGGAGCATGGTCGCCTCCGCGGTCCGCATGGTCATCGAGCAGCCGGACGGGATGAGCGCCCGGGAGCAGCTCGACCGGGTGATCGACAGCCTGCGCCCGCGGTTCCCGGCTGTGGCCGAGCTGCTGACCTCCGCCGAGGCGGGCCTGCTCGCCCACTTCGCCTTCCCCGAGCCCCACCGGCGCCAGATCCGCAGCACGAACCCGCTCGAGCGCCTGAACAAGGAGATCAAGCGCCGGACCGCGGTCGTGGGGATCTTCCCGACGCGGGCCTCGGTCCTGCGCCTGGTCGGCATGATCCTCGCCGAGCAGGACGACGAGTGGCAGGACGGCCGGCGCTACTTCCGGCCCGAGACCCTCGCCCTCATCGATGCCGAACCCGAGGTCGAGGAGGTGGTGCCAGCGCTGCTCATGGCGAGCTGACCGATCAGACGCGAGGATGCGTTGCGCCTGCTGTTACACCACGTGCTGGGACTTGACCGAACCGACTAGTTGCATCGTCGTTCAAGTATGCCACCTCTGTGAGCGGTCATGAATAGCGCAGAGAGTCGATCACGAAAAGTGCAAAGGCCCTCGGGGTGACCCGAGGGCCTTTCCATTGGGACGGGAAACCGGACGTCCCCCCTGTCAGGCTCGGGCTGCTGAGCACCGAACCACGGACAGGAGGGACGACTTGCAGTCTGAATGTCATGAAGAAGGGCCTCCGTAGTGAGAACGTGGGTTCTCGACGGAACCACTCACCAGGAGGCCCACCGCATGTTGTACGC
>JAJYXX010000142.1 GCA_021801545.1 Chloroflexota bacterium
TCGAGGTCGCAGATATCGCCGTTCCAGAGCTCGATCCGTGCCACTCGACCTTCTCGCTCGTGAGCGTCCGGACGCCGATCGTCCCGGACGCGGAATCGTACACCCGGGTCAGGCGGCGAGCCATCGCGGTGACGACCTCCCACGAGATCGTGGTGCGTGCCCGCGCCAGCTCGGCGGCCGTGATCTGCTCGCCGTCCTGCTCGCCGAGCAGGACGAACTCGTCGTCGACGGTGACCGGGGGGCCGGGCACGTCGCTGACGTCGGCCATCAGCGCGTCCATCGCGACGTTGCCGACGAGCGGCACGCGGACGCCCCGCACGAGCGCACTCGTCCGGTTCGAGTAGGCCCGGCTCCAGCCGTCCCCGTAGCCGATGGGCAGGGTGGCGATCCGGCTCGGCTGGCGGGTGACGAAGCTCGAGCCGTAGCTGATCGCGCTGCCGGCCGGCAGCTCGGCCACCCGGACCGGGCAGGCGTGGAGCGACATCACCGGTCGGAGCGCCATGAGCGCCGGCGAACGCCGCTCCTCACGCCCGAGGTCATCGGGGACGAGGCCGTAGAGCGCGAGACCCACCCGGACAGCGTCGTAGGCGGGCAGCCGCCCGGCGAGGATCCCGCCGCTGGCGAGGAGATGACGGACGGGCGTTCGGACCCCTCCGTCGCGCAGGAACGCGGTCGTCGCGTCGAACCGGGCCACCTGGCTGAGCGAGCGGACGTCGTCCTCGGGGGACCCGAGATGCGACCACAGCCCGGCGAGGACGACCCCGGGCGTCCCCCGAATCGCGTCGACCGCGGCCCGCACGTCGGCGGGGGCAACGAACCCGCCCCGCCCGAGCCCCGTCTCCACCTCGAGGTGGATCCGCAGCCGACGGCGCGGGGCGCGGCCGGTGGCGCGGGTGCGGCGGAGCGCCTCGAGCGTCCGGACGAGGAGCTCGGTGTCGCCGGCCGTCAGCGAGAACGAGCGGCGGGCCGCCTCGGGCGCGAGCTCGGGGGGGACCGGGTAGACGGTGAGGACCGGCAGCCGAAGGCCGGCCTCTCGGAGCTCGAGCGCCTCGTCGAACGTGGCGACGCACAGGCCGTCGACGCCGGCCGAGGCGAGCGCGCGCGCCACCGGGACGGCACCGTGGCCGTAGGCGTCGGCCTTGACGACTGCCTCGACCCGGACGCCCGCCGGCAGCGCGGAGCGGATCGCCGCGAGGTTGCCGGTCAGACGGTCGAGGTCGATCCGCAGCCAGGCCGTCCGAGGCAGCGGCGGCCTCAGCGGAGCGTCTCCCCGGGCGACGCGGCACGGGCCCCGAACCCGAGGCGCCGGCCCGACGATCGACGCGCCGCGAGGAGGGCGAGTCGCCGGCGCGCAAACGCGACCTCGTCAGGCAGGTCCGAGGCAAGGAGCCCCGCATCGCCGATCCGCTGGCGAACCGCCTCGCCGGCCAGCCCGTGAAGGTAGACCCCGAGCCGGGCGGCGGCGAACGGCTCCACGCCCTGGGCCAGGAGCGCCCCGATCGTCCCGGAGAGCACGTCACCGGTCCCACCGCTCGCCAGGGCCGGGTTCTCGAACGGGGCGACGGCGATCGAGCCTTCCGGCTCGGCGATGACCGTCCGGGCTCCCTTGAGGACGACGACCTGGCCCCACCGCTCGGCGGCGGTCGCGGCGGCCCGGGCACGGGCGGTATCGTCGGCCAGGAGATCACCGTCGGCGTCGGGGTCGCTCCCGCTGGCTGCCCGGAGCCGCCGGAATTCACCCACGTGCGGGGTGAGGACGGCCCGCCGCGTGACACCCTCCCACCAGGCGTCGAGTGAGGCGAGCGAGCGGAGCGCCTCGGCATCGACGACCGCCGGCACCGGGGCCGGTTCCTCGGGGACGGCGAGGAGGGCCGAGATCAGCTCGGTCGTCGCGAGCCCCGGCTTGAGGCCCGGGCCGACAACGATCGCGTCGTGGTCGTGGTCGAGGATCCGCCCGAGCGCCTGCTCGGGGTCGACCTCCTCGACGTCGTCCTCGGGCAGCCCCATCGTCGTCGCCTCGACGACCTTCGCCGCGAAGAGCGGCTGGAGCGATTCGGGCACCGCCAGCGTGACGAGACCGGCCCCGGCCCGCCCGGCGGCCCGGCAGACGAGGAGCGCGGCCCCGGCGTAGTCGAGCGAGCCGGCGAGGACGAGCAGCTTGCCGAACATCCCCTTGTGGCCGCGCTCGGGACGAGCCGGGAGCAGCGAGGCGGCAAGGTCGTCGTCGAGCGCGGTCGTCCCGGGCACGACCTCCACCGTGCGTCCCGCGCCCGCCGCGCCTCCCTCGGCTCGGCGCCCGAAGCCGACCGGGACCCGCTCAGGCATCGGGGGCACCGCCGTCGACGAGCGCCCGCAGGCGCTCGAGCCGGGCCAGGATCCGCCGCTCGCGGTCGTCGAGCCGCTCCTCGATGTCGGGCGGGAAGAGGTAGCGGCCGCCGGCCGTGCGGATGCCGTAGGCGATCGCGACCGCGTAATCCGACTCGTGGCTGATCGAGACCGCCACCCGGCCCATGCCCAGCTGCTCGGCGCGGGCCGCCGCGCGCCCGTGGAGCCGGACGGCGGGCTGGCCGGTCGGCAGGCGCTCGATCTCGATGTCACGCCAGCCGATCCCGCGGACGCCGAGGCCGAGGACCTTGGAGACGGCCTCCTTGGCCGCCCATCGTCCGGCGAGCGTCTCGGGCCGGTCGCGGACGTAGCGCCGCTCCGAGGGGGTGAGGACCCGGCGCGAGAACCGCGTCCCGTAGCGCTCGAGGGTGCGTCGGATCCGCTCCACCTTGACGATGTCGATCCCGAGCTCGGTCGTCCCGGGCGGAACCAGCCCGGGGGCGGCGTGGGGGTCGATTGGGGCGGAACCGTCGGACCACTCGCGCGGGGTCATGTCTGCCCTACTCGACCGTCACCGACTTCGCCAGGTTGCGGGGCTGGTCGACGTCGGTCCCCCGGGCCACGGCCATGTGGTAGGCGAACAGCTGGAGCGGGATGACCGCCAGGACCGGGCTCAGCGCCTCGTGCGTGTCGGGGACCCAGCAGACGTCGTCGACGAAGCGCTCGATCTGGGGGTCGCCATCGGTCGCAACGGCGATCACCCGCGCGTCGCGGGCCCGACCCTCCATGACGTTGCTGATCAGCTTGTCGTAGACACTCGAGCGGGTCGCGACAGCCACCAGCGGTACCTCGGCGTCGAGCAGCGAGATCGGGCCGTGCTTCAGCTCACCGGCCGCGTACCCCTCGGCATGAACGTAGCTCACCTCCTTGAGCTTCAGCGCCCCCTCGAGCGCCGCCGGGTAGGTCATCCCCCGGCCCACGAACATGAAGCCCCGCGAGTTCACGTACCGCCGGGCGAGCGTCGCGCTGTCGGCGGCGTTGTCGAGGGCCCGCCGGGCTGCATCCGGAAGCGCGCGAAGAGCGAGCCCCAGCTCGCGCTCCCGTTCGTCGTCGAGCGCCCCGCGCAGCTTCGCGATCGCGGCGGCGAGGATGACGAGCGTCGTCACCTGGGTCGTGAACGTCTTCGAGGCGGCGACCGCGATCTCCGGTCCGGCCTGGAGGAAGAGCACCGCGTCCGCCTCGCGGGTGATCGCCGAACCGACCGTGTTCGTCACCGCCACGACGCGGCAGCCTCGCTCGCGGGCGAGCCGGGTCGGGGCGATCGTGTCGGCGGTTTCACCCGACTGGGTGACGGCGATGACGAGCGTCCGCTCGTCGAGCGGCGGTGGCGCATAGCGGAACTCGGACCCGACCGTCGCCCGGGCCGGCAGGCCGGTCCACTCCTGGAGGAGGGCGGCCCCGACGAGCGATGCGTAGTAGGCGCTACCGCAGGCGATCAGTTCGACCCGGTTGATCGCGGCAAGGTGCCCGCCCAGACCGTCGAGTCCGTCGAGCTCGTCGACCCGGATCAGGCCCTCGCGGGTCACCCGGCCGGTGATCGCGGCCCGGAGCGCCTGCGGCTGCTCGTACATCTCCTTGAGCATGAAGTGCTCGTAGCCGCCCTTCTCGGCCGCCTCGAGCGACCAGGGGACCGTGCTCACGACCCGCTCGCGCGGCGCGCCGTCGACGCCGCTGATCGTCACGCCCCAGGGACGGAGATCGACGACGTCACCCTCCTCGAGGAAGATCACCCGGTCCGTGTGGGCGAGGATGGCCGCGACGTCGGAGGCGAGGAACGTTTCCCCCTCGCCGATCCCGACCACGAGCGGCACGTTCATCCGGGCACCGACGAGCCGGTCCGGTTCGCCGCGGTGCATCACCGCAAGCGCGTAGGCGCCCTCGGCCTGGCGGAGCGCGATCCGGGTCGCCTCGGCGATGTCGCCCGCGTATGCCTCCTCGATGAGGTGGGCGAGCGCTTCCGTGTCGGTCTCCGAGGCGAGATGATGGCCGCGCGCTTCGAGCCCGTCACGGAGCTCGCGGAAGTTCTCGATGATCCCGTTGTGGATCACCGTGATCTCGCCGGTGCAGTCGACGTGGGGGTGGGCATTCAGGTCGTTCGGCCGACCGTGGGTCGCCCAGCGAGTGTGGGCGAGCCCGATCGCGGCGTGTGGGGTCCGATCGAGGAGCGCGGTCTGCAGGTTCGTGAGCTTGCCGGCGCGCTTCTCGACGAACAGCTCCCCGGCCTCGTCGACGAGGGCGATGCCGGCCGAGTCGTAGCCGCGGTACTCGAGCCGCTTCAGGCCCTCGATCAGGATCGGACCCGCTTCCCGCGGCCCGGTGTAACCGACGATGCCGCACATGGCGTCAGGTTCTCCGTGTGTGCCCGGCGGCAGCGACCGACGGGTCCTGGCTTCGCTGGCTGGGCAACCGGCTCAGTTTAGACGCTCCCCGGCGAGCGAGGCGATCGCGTCCGCGAGCTCGGTCACGAGTGCGGCATCGGTCCCCTCGACCATCACCCGGAGCGCCGGCTCGGTCCCCGAGGGGCGGACGAGGACTCGCCCCCCGGCACCGAGCCGGTCGCACGCCTCGGCGATCGCCCGCTGGAGCACCGGGTCCCCCTCCCACTGGTCCTTGTGACGGGCACGGACCGCGCGCTGTTGCTGGGGCAGGAGCGGGATCCGTGCCGCGAGACTGGCCAGATCGCTCCCCCGCCGACTCATCACCCGAAGAACCTCGAGGGCGGTGACGATCCCGTCGCCGCTCGTCGTGTGCTCGAGGACGATGACGTGGCCGCTCTTCTCGCCGCCCAGCTCGGCGCCGTTCACCTGCATCCCCTCGAGGATGTACTT
>JAJYXX010000203.1 GCA_021801545.1 Chloroflexota bacterium
GATCGAACGCACGGTCGACGAGGAAGCGGGTCGTGGCCGAGGGTCCGTTGCCCGATGTCGCGGACAGGCGGACCCCGTCGCCCGACCAGGTGTACGTCTCGGTCGTCGTGGCGACGGTCGCGCTGGTAAGCCGGTCGGCGAGGTCGTAGGCGAAGGTGTTGGGGCCGGCCCCGGTCTGGTTGCCGTTGTTGTCGTACGTGTAGGTGACCGTCGGGCTCGTGCCGGGGCCGGTGACGCTCGTCAGGCGATCGGCGGCATCGTACGTGTACGTCTTGGTGCCCAGGTAGGTCGTCTCGGTGAGCCGGTTGCCGACCGGGTCGTAGCTCCAGGCGGTGAACGTATCGGACGGTGGTGGCGGGTTGTCGGTGGGCGGACCGTTGAGCGGGCTCCGGCCGCCGCACTCGGCGCAGTCGAGCCCGGCCGAGGACGTCGTGACGGCACCCTGGGTCGTCCCGCCACCGCCGCCGCCGCTCGTGGCGCAGTTCGCGTAGCAGACGCGGGTGAGCCGCTCGAGCGCGTCGTACGTGTAGAGGACGTTGGAGCGCGTCGTCATCATCTGGATCCGGTTGCCGGCCGGATCGAGCGCGTACGTGAAGCGGGAGAGGACCCCGGCCGCCCCGACGTGGGCGATCTCGAGGAGCCGCCCTGCCCGATCGTAGCTGGAGCGGGCGACAAAGCCGTCGGGGGTCGCCGCCGTCCGGGGGTTGCCCGCGGCGTCGTACGTGTAGCTCGTCGTCAGCCCGTCGGCGGTCGCGCTCGCCAGGCGGCCGTCGTCGTCGTACGTGTACGAGGTCACCGTCCCGCTGTGCGCCGTTTCCAGACTGGCTGACATGCTCCGGTCGGCGGCGTCAGTCCCACTGGCCCGGTGCCCGCTGCCGGTACTCGCGACGGAGGTCCTGCCATCTCTTCGAGAGCGAGTCACCGAGTGCATCGAGCTGCTGTGCTCCGTCGGCATCGACACCTTCCTCGAACGCGTTCAGTCTCGATTCGCTGAGAGCGGCATACTCCCTGGCGAGCCACGCCCACTCCTTCGTCGGGGCGCGCACCGTTCGGAGGCGTTGGACGCAGTCACGGGCACGCTCCAGAGAACGACGGCGCTCGACAGGGTCACGGGCCGAGACAGCCCGCCCCGCTGCGTCATTGAACGACTCCACCAACCGAAAGAGGAGTCCGTCGAACTCCCACTCTGGATCCCGCTGTCGCAACCGCATGATTCGCGCCAGCCGAACTGGACGCTGGAGGATCACGACGGCCAGCAGCCCCAGGGTCACAAGCCCGGTGCCCACGCGGATCACCCGACCCGTCGGTCCCAATGAGTCGACTGCGTCGGACCCAGCGACGACCCCGATCAGGAACGTCGCAGCGATCCAGGCGAGTGTACGGTCCTTCCTGACCACGGCCGTGAGTCCGAGAACGGCCCCGGCCGCTAACCCGACGGCCGCGATCCAATCCACATCCGGTTCCTGTGGGCGGCCCTCACTTGACCCCGGTCCGTCCAGTCACGCGCGGGTCCGCGAAGGGCTCGTTGGCCCCTGTCGGGTTTATCAGAGTTCTGACGGCAGTGAAGATCGTCGCGAGGGCGGCCAGCACCTTCTTCCCGCCCGGGCCTTGTGGATTGAACGGCTCCTTCCCAGGGGACCCCGGGAGCGGGACGCGCGGGTCGAACGGTTGTGTCACGAATGGCGCGTTCGTGATTGGGGGGATGACATCACCAACTCGTTGGTCTCGGATCGAGTTCGCAACCACGGCGGCAGTCACGGTTGCGGCTGCAACGGTAGCCACGCACGCCACAAAGCCGACCAGCGCTCCGCCGGCGGCGCCAGGTAGGGCGCCCACTCCGCCCGCGGCGGCTCCTCCGGCTCCACCAACCGCAGCTCCTTGGGGTACCAGCCACCAGCACTGTCCGCTCGGGTCAGTCCATCTGACCGGATTGTTTCCCACGTACACGTAGCTCCCGACATAGGGGTCGCTGATGGCCGGGCTCACCGGGTCGGTCGAGAGGAACCGCCCGAGGGACGGGTCGTACTGGCGGGCCCGGAGATGGTAGAGGGCGGTGACGAGATCGAGATACTCGCCGCTGAAGCGGAAGAGGTTCGTCGGAGCCTGGCTGGTCGAGGCCGAGGCGCGGGGTGCCCCGAAGGGGGTGTACTCGGCCCACCAGAGCGAGGTGCCCGAGCTGCTCGTCACGTCGGTCACCGAGCCCAGGCCGTCGTGGTGGTACCAGTAGGGGCCCTTCGTCGGGGTCGTCTGGCTCAGGACTGAACTTCTCGATGCGGCCCGGATCCGCCATTCGGCTGATCGTTGCCTCGAGGCCGGCGTGCGGACGGTAGAAGCGCTGGCACAATGAACCGAACAACGATAGAAACGGAGGCAAAGCTGATTAGGGATACTGCCGCCACAACCTCCGGCGACCGCCTACAAGTTCGCTGACCAGCTCATCAGCGCGACCGTCTCCGCAGGCTGGTCCTGCCTCAGCGGCCGCGATCTTCGAAGAATCGCAGACTGATCGCAGTCCCGACACTTGCACCGAGGAATAGCGATCCTCCCGCGATCAGGAGCGTACTCGGTGAGAGCGGCTCACGAAAGACGCCCGATACGCTCATCACGATTGGCAGAACGCCCGAAAGCAGACCTGCCGCGAGAGAAGCCTGCGCTACCGAAAACCGACCGGCCCGCCTCCAGCGAGCGACGAGACGTCGCGCTGCGAACACGAGGAAGAGCCATGCCAGAATCGGCAAGGGGTTCACGGCTACCGGAACGGTATCGCATCAATGCTGATGGCATTGCACGGTCGGCTCGCGGCCTGCTCGATGATCTGAACGAGGAGGTAGTCCAAGTACAGAGCGGCCGCTTCTGCAGGGAGAAGCGCGAGTTCGCCTACGACACTGGGCGCCAAGAAGACCGCGGCCCACCCCAGCGCCCACTCCGCCGTACCAACCCCCGCAAGGCCCATTGCTGCCGCAAGTGCTGCCCAGGGGCAGCTGCCGCCCTGCTGCAGAACCTGCGATTCCAGACCCGATGGATCAACGAAGCGACAGGGGTTGTTCCGGACGTACACGTAGGCCCCCACGTAGGGGCTGGTGATCGGTGCGGCGACCGGATCGGTCGACAGGAACCGTCCGGTGACTGGATCGTAGGCGCGGGCCCGCAGGTGGTAGCGGGCGGTGGCGAGATCGAGATACTCGCCGGTGAAACGGAAGAAGTTGAGCGGGGCCTGGCTGGTAGAAGCCGAGGCGCGGGCTGTCCCGAAGGGGGTGTACTCCATCCACCAGAGCGAGGTACCGCTGGGGCTCGTCACGTCGGACACCGAGCCCAGACCGTCGTGGTGGTACCAGTAGGGACCCTTGGTGGGCGTGGTCTGGCTCAACAGATCGAGGCCGTAGGTGTAGCGCTGCAGGAGCTTGCCGTTGCCGTCGCGCTCGAGGGCCAGCTGGGGCAGGCCGAACGAGCGATCGACCAGGAAGCGGGTCACGTCCTGGGGCCGGTTGCCCCGCACGGCCGAGAGGCGGACCCCGTCGCCCGACCAGGTGTAGGTCTCGCTGGCACCGCCGACGGTCGCGTTGACCAGCCGGTCGGCCAGATCGTAGCTGAAGGTGGATGGGCCGGCGGCGGTCTGGTTGCCGTTGCGATCGTAGCTGTAGGGCACGGTCGGGCCGGTGCCCGGGCCGGTCACGCTCAGCAGGCGATCGGCCGCGTCGTAGGCGTAGGTCTTCTTGCCCAGGTAGTCGGTCTCGGATAGGCGGTTGCCGACCGGGTCGTAGGTCCAGCTGGTCGACGTGTCGGAGGCCGGGGGTGGGTTGTCCTCGGGTGGCCGGTTCGGGACCGCCCCGCCGCCACCGCACTCGGAGCAGTCGAGCTCGGACCCGGCGGTGATGCCGACGCTTGCGGTGCCACCTCCGCCGCCTCCTCCGCTCGTTGGGCAGCTGCCATAGCAGACCCCGGTGATCCGATCGAGCGCGTCGTAGCTGTAGAAGACGTTGCTCCGGGCGCTCGTCATCTGGATCCGGTTGCCGACCCGATCGAGGGCGTAGGTGAAGCGGCTCAAGACCCCGGCCGCCCCGACGTGGGCGACCTCGGTCAGGCGGCCGGCCCGGTCGAAGCTGTAGCGGGCGACGAAGCCGTCGGGGGTGGCGGCGGTCCGGGGGTTCCCGGCCGGGTCGTACGTGTAGCTCGTCGTCAGCCCGTCGGCGGTCGCGCTCGCCAGGCGCCCGTCGTCGTCGTACGTGTAGGTGGTCAGCGTGACGTCGGGATAGGTCCGACTGGCGAGGTTGCCGGCCGGGTCGTATTCGTAGCTGAACTGGTCGGTGCCGCGGGTGACGGTGCGCAGGAGGTCGAGCGCATCGTAGGTGTAGGTCTCGATCCCGGCCCCGTCGGTCATCCGGGTCCTGTTGTCGTTCGCGTCGTACTCGAAGGTGACCGGGGGGGTGGTCGTGCTCGCGTAGGCGATCGAGGCGGGCCGGTTGAGCGCGTCGTAGCCAAAGGTCGTCGTTGCCCCGTTGGCGTCGGTCCGGGTCGCGACGTTGCCCGCCGGGTCGTAGGTCTGGCTCGTCCGGTTCGCGAGCGGGTCGACGGTCGCGGTCAGCCGGCCGGCGAGGTCGTACTCGTAGACGGTCGTGTGGGCCTTGGCGTCCGTACGTGAGACGAGGTTGCCCGTCGCGTCGTAGGTGTAGGCGGTGATCCCGCCCGATGGGTCGGTGACCGAGATCAGGTGGTTGGCCGCGTCGTAGGCGTAGCGGGTCGTCCGGTTCAGAGCATCGGTCACGCTGGTCCGGAGCCCGGCCGCGTCATAGGCGGTCGCAGTGGTGTTCCCCAGTGGATCGGTGAGGGTGAGCAAGTTGCCCGCGGCGTCGTAGGCCAGGCGGGTCGTGTAGAGCGTCGGGTCGGCGTCGGCCACGTTGCCGCGTGGCTCGACCAGGCCCGTCATCCGGCCCACAGCGTCGTAGGTCATCGTCGTGAGGTTGCCTGTCGGGCTCGTGATCCGGATCCGGTTTCCTTGCGCGTCGTAGGCGAAGGTGGTGACCTTGGCCCGCGGATCGGTGACCGCGGTGACGAGCCCGGTGTCGGCGCTGTCATAGGCAAAGGTCGTCACCGGGCTGACGGGCGCCGGTCCGGTGATCGTCCGCAGGTTTCCGGCAGCATCGTAGGCGTTGGTCGTGGTGAAGCCCCGCCCGTCGGTATACGTGAGCAGGTTGTTCGCGGCGTCGTACG
>JAJYXX010000294.1 GCA_021801545.1 Chloroflexota bacterium
GGTCGATCTCGGTCGGGACGTCGTTCAGCTTGCCGGCCAGGGCGGCGCGGACCATCGAGCGGGTGAAGTTGATGTTCATCCGCTGCCCGACCCCGTACGGGCCACCGGTCCAGCCGGTGTTCACGAGCCAGACCGGGACATCGTACTTCGCCAGCCGGTCGCCGAGCATCTCGGCGTACACGCCCGGGTGGCGGGGCAAGAACGGCGCCCCGAAACAGGCCGAGAAGGTCGCCTTCGGCTCCTTGATCCCGACCTCGGTGCCGGCGAGCTTGGCGGTGTAGCCGCTGATGAAATGGTACATCGCCTGCTCGTGGGTCAGGCGCGAGATCGGGGGCAGGACGCCGAACGCGTCGGCGGTCAGGAGGACGGTGTTCCGCGGCTGGCCGGCCATCCCGCTCTCCGAGGCGTTGCCGATGAAGTGGAGCGGGTAGGCGCCGCGGGTGTTCTCGGTGAGGCGCTCCGAGTTGAGATCGAGATGGCGGGTCACCGGGTCGATGTCGACGTTCTCGAGGATCGTCCCGAAGCGCTTCGTCGTCTGGAAGATGTCCGGCTCGTACATCGGGGAGAGGCGGATCGTCTTGGCGTAGCAGCCGCCCTCGAAGTTGAAGATGCCGACGTCGCCCCAGCCGTGTTCGTCGTCCCCGATCAGGGTCCGGTACGGGTCCGCCGAGAGGGTCGTCTTGCCCGTCCCCGAGAGCCCGAAGAAGACCGCCGAATCGCCGTCCGGCCCGACGTTCGCCGCCGAGTGCATCGGCAGGACCTCTTCGTCGGGGAGGAGGAAGTTCATGACCGTGAAGGCGGACTTCTTGATCTCGCCGGCGTACTCGGTGCCGACGATGATCACCTCGCGCCGGGCGAGGTGAACGAGGATCGCGGTCTCCGAGCGGGTGCCGTCGATCGCCGGGTCGGCGCGGAACGAGGGGACGTTGATGATCGTGAAGTTCGGGACGAAGCCCTTCAGCTGCTCCTGGCTGGGGCGGATGAAGAGATTCTCGGCGAAGATGCTCGCCCAGGCCGTCTCGGTGTAGACGCGCAACGAGCGGCGGTGGTTCGGGTGAGCGCCGACGAAGCAGTCCTGGGCGAAGAGGTCCCGATCGGAGAGGTAGTCGAGCAGGCGGGCGCGCAGGCCGTCGTAGCGGGCCTCCTCGATCGGCTGGTTGATCTCGCCCCACCAGACCTTCGCCTCGGTGGAGGGCTCGCGGACGACGAACTTGTCCTTCGGCGAGCGGCCGGTGTGCTTGCCGGTCCGGACGACGAGCGGGCCCTCGGCGGCGATCACGCCCTCGCCGGCGCGGATCGCGTACTCGTACAGCTCGGCGGTCGCGAGGTTGGCACGAACGGACCGTCCGATCCGCTCGACAGGACGGGGTGGGGCGGTAGTCTGCGACATCGGCTCGGACTCCTCGGCACGGGCGATCAGATTCGATCGACCGGCCGCGCGTACCGTCGACGCCCGAAGGCGCCGACGGAGTCGGCTTCCGCAGTCACGCTGGACCGATTGTACCCTGGGCCGTCGAGACCCGGGCGGGTCGAGTCGGGCGGGTCGAGGGGCCGCGGCGCGTCAGCGATCGGGCGCGTCAGGCGATCGGGCGCGTCAGGCCTCGTCGAGCGCCCGGCGGAGGTCGGCGACCAGGTCGGCGGCGGCCTCGATCCCGACCGACAGGCGAACGAGCGCCTCGGGGACCTCGAGCGGCGAGCCGGCGACCGAGGCGTGGGTCATGACGGCCGGAACCTCGATCAGCGACTCGACGCCGCCGAGCGACTCGGCGAGGGTGAAGACGCGGGTCGCCTCGCAGATCGCCACGGCCCGCTCGCGGGCGCTCCGCCCGTGGCGGCCGCCGGCATGTGGCACGAACGAGATCATCCCGCCCGGGGAGCGCATCTGACGGGCGGCGAGGGAGGCCTGCGGATGAGCGTGCGGGCCGTCCACCAGGCCCGGGTAGCGAACGAGCTCGACGTCGTCGCGCGCGGCGAGGAAGCGGGCGACGACCCGGGCGTTCGCCGCGTGGCGCTCGGCGCGCAGGGCGAGGGTGCGCAGGCCGCGCAGGACGAGGAAGCAGTCGAACGGGCCGGGGACGGCACCGAGGGCGTTCTGGAGAAAGCGGAGCCGCTCGGCGACCTCCGGCCGGCTCGTGACGGCGACGCCGTTCACGGTGTCCGAATGACCGGCGAGATACTTCGTGGCCGAGTGGAAGACGATGTCCGCCCCGAGCCCGAGCGGGCGCTGGAGGGCGGGTGAGGCGAACGTGTTATCGACGACGATCAGCGGCCGCTCGTCCCGTGCCCCGCGGTGGTCGGCGAGCGCGGCCGCGACGCCGGCGATGTCGACGAGTTTGAGGAGCGGGTTGGTTGGCGTCTCGAACCAGACGAGGCGGGTCCGCTCCGAGAGCGCGGCCCGGACGTTGCCGGGATCGGCGGCAAGGTCCACGTACCGGGCGTCCACACCATGGGGCCGGGCCACCCGCTCGAAGTAGCGGTACGTCCCGCCGTAGACGTCGTCGCCGACGACGATCTCCTCGCCGGGCAGGGCGAGCTCGGCGATCGTCATCGTCGTCGCCGAGCCGGAGGCGAACGCGACGCCGAACTCCGCGCCCTCGAGGGTCGCGACCGCCCGCTCGAGCCGCTCGCGGGTCGGGTTCTGCGTCCGCGCGTACTCGTAGCCACGCCGCGGCCGCCCGACCCCCTCCTGGGCGAAGGTCGAGGTCTGGTAGATCGGCGGGGCGACCGCCCCGGTCAGTTCGTCGGGCTCCTGCCCGGCATGGACCGCAAGCGTGTCGAACGCGAGGTCGTGGTCATCGTGCACGGCGGCATTATGCGGCCGCGACGCCGGCAGCGGCGATCAGCTGCCCTCGAGCGGCCGATCGCCGAGCCACTCAACCCAGGCGGGTCCGGTTGCCATCTGCCGGGCGAGTCGCTGGTCCGCCGTGACGACGGGGATCCTGAGCCGGATCGACAGCTCCACCCAGTGGGCGTCAGCCCAGCCCAGTCCGAACTCCCGGCAGAGCTCGATGAGCCGCCCGTCGACCGGCGCGGGTTCGATCGGGACGCGCCAGCGATCGAAGGCGGCGATCTCCCGGCCGATCTCCTCCCACGCGATGCGGCCCTGCCGAGCGCCCTTCACAAGTCCGTTGCGCAGCTCGAACAGCATCGGTGCCGCCCCGAGCGGCGTCAGCAGACCGGCCTCCAGGTCGGCGCGGAGCGCAAGGGCGTGTCGCCGCAGCCCCTCGTCCTCGAGGAGCCAGGCGAGAACGACGCTACTGTCGAGCGCGACGGCGCGCACGGACTCGCATGGCCCTCTCGCCGCGCAGGAGTGCGTCCCACGCGCGGTTCTCGTCCTTCACCTGTCGGGTGAGCTTCTCGACGTATCCCCTGGGTACAGGAACTGCCAGCCGGTCCATCTCCGCGCCGGCCGCACGGCGCTCCTCGAGCAGGATCCGACGGCGCTCCTCGAGCTTTTCCGTGGTGAACGGCCAGGGGCCCGGTTCCGGCTCCCCGGTCCGGGTTCCCGTCAGCTCTTCGCCGTACACCAGCGCGACCTCCCCGATCCGGTGTCCGGCCGACACGGGCGGGCGCACCAGCAGTCGCCGGCCGATCTTGACCGTGTCGACCTGTCCCGCTCGGACCCAGCGCCAGATCGTGCGCTCGCTGACGCCGGCGGCACGGGCCGCCTCCGGCACCGGAAGGAACTCCGACATCTCTGACATGACACTGACATCATGACTGCCAGAGGTGTCGGTGTCAAGGAGCGATCGCGCACCGTGTGGATCGCGCACCGGCGTCCGGGTCCCGCTGTCGCGCCTGATGCAGACCGCCCCGCAGAGACTCGCGGTCGTCACCAGGCTCTACGGCGCAAGCCGGACGACCGTGCCGAGCTGGACGGCGGCGAGGAGCGAGACGAAGACCCGCTTGAGGTTGCGGACGGACGGCGAATCGGACTCGGTGAGAAAGGCGGCCTGCTTGAGCGGCACGTCACCGGCCAGCGCCGCCTGCACCTGGTCCGGGGGCACAGGCTCGACCGTTCCATAGAGCAGGAGGAAGAGCCGGGCCGCAGCCGGCTGGAGCCTGGTGAAGAGGAGGAGCTCGAGGGCCTGGTCGGAGGTGACGGTGAAGGAGCCGTATCGCCTCGCCAGCCCGTCGGGATCGGCCAGCAGCCCCTGCGCCCGCATCTGGCGAACGCGTGCGCCTTCGATGTTGAAGTCCCGGATGGCGCGCACGAGATGGAGCCCGGGCTCAACCGAGAGGTCGGCCGGCAGACGCTCGAGGAGCCAGCGCTCAGCTGCGGCATCGATCGGGTAGCCGATCGCCGTAACGCAGCCGTACGTCTCGGCCCACAGGTTCGCCGGGCAGCCCGTGCAGTGCGAGGCGAGCTCTCTGAGCGGCGCTGTCTGGCCCTGGAGCCGCTCGTAGTCGAGGACCTGTTCGCCATCCGGTCCGGCGAGGTCGACCGGCACGTCCTCCGGTCGCGCGCCCTGCCGGCGGGCGAGATCCTCGATCAGCTCGACGTAGCCGCGCAGCTTGACGAGCTGGAGAAGCTCGCCGCTGCCGAGCGTCCGCCTTGGCTCGCAGTCGAGTTCGATCCACGCATCGACGGCCATCAGTTCCCTCCCGTTTCCCTCGCTCCATCTGTGCTGCGCTCTACGCGCGCCTTACTCGCCGGGACGGCCCCCTGTATGCCTGTGTTCTACCGGGGAAACTGTTGTGAGACCACCTGAGAGTACACCGACGCGATGCTTCCCTTCGCCGAGAACTTGGACGCACCTGAACGGGGGCGTAACCTCCTGCACCCTGCCCCAAGCTCAGCGGGTCGCGTGGTGGGCGAGGTACTCGAGCAGGTCGAGCTTCGTGACGACCCCGACCGGTCGCCCGTCCTGGACCGCGACGAGGGCCGGGGCGCCGCCGGACAGCAGCGTGAACGCCTCATCGAGCGTCGCCGAGGAGTCCACCAGCGGGAGGGGCGGGTCCATCAGCTCCCCGACCGTCCGCTCGACGACGGTCGGGTCACGGAAGGCCCGCTCGAGCAGGCCCTTCTCGCTGATCGAGCCGACGAACCCCGCCAGCTCGTCGCCGTCGGGTGCCTCCGAGACCGGCAGCTGGCTGATCCCGTATTCCTGGAGCCGCCCGATCGCCTCGCCGACCCGCT
>JAJYXX010000381.1 GCA_021801545.1 Chloroflexota bacterium
CGGCACCCGCCAGCTCGAGCGGCAGGCGGCTCGTTCGTCCGTCGACCGTCAGCTCGACCGAGAGGTCAGTCAGGTCGGTCCCGCTCGTGGCGCGCAGCTCGATCGCCTCGCCCTCGACCGGGCGGGCCGGCACCCGCTGGTCCGGCTCGAGCCGGTACGGATGCCCGAGGCCGAACGGGCGATGGCGGATCACCGTGCAGGCGTGGCCGGCGCTTCGGTCACGGGCTCGAGCGGGGTCTCGGTCACGGGTTCAACCGGTGCCTGCACGACGCCGAGCTCGAGCGCGAGCGTCAGGTACATCGCGTGCGACCAGAGGAGCGGCGTTGCGACCGGTCCCCAGCGCTTCAGCCACTCGGCCTGCCGCTCGGGCGCCAGGAGGTGGTCGTCCACCTGCTCGGGCAGGTCTCCGTCCGTTGTGGCGTGCGCGGCCACCCAGTGGAGCTGACGCAGGGCGTCGTCCGTGCGACCGACCGACGCGTAGTGCCAGCCGAGCAGCGCCGCGAGGAGGAGCCACTCGCCGCCGCCGTAGTAGGTGTCGAGGGCGTAGCGGTGGACGCCGCCGGCGTTGACGAGATCGGCCTCGATCGCCTCGATCGTCGCGATCGTGATCGGATCGTCCGGAGCGACCATGCCGAATGGGGTCGCGACCGCGATCAGACTCGCGTCGACCGCGTCGCCACCAAGCCACTTCGGGAGCCGGCCCCGCCGTGTCGCGTCAGCCCGGACGAGCTCGGCCAGCTCCGCCGCGCCCTGGCTGGCGGTCGAGCGCAGATCGGCCGAGAGCTCGGGCCAGCTCGCGGCCGCGCGCAGTCCGGCGAAGATCGCAGCCAGGGTGGAGGTGTGTCGGTAGTCGGGATTCTCCTCCCACCAGTCGTAGCTCGGATGGTCCCGGAAGGCCGCGACGTAGGCCGCCGACAGGGCTGCCCCGGCGACGAACGGCTCGATCGGCCGGCCGTGACGCCGGCGATGCTCGTCGAGCGCCCAGAGCCAGGCGCCGTACCCGTCGAGCTGGAAGTCCGTCCACTCCTCGCCGGTCTCCTGGCCGTCGAGGGTGTAGCGGGCATGGAGGAACTCGTCCGTGTCGATCGTGGCCCCGGCGCGGCGTCGCTCGATGAGCGCCTCGATCCGGTCGCGGCGTGCCTCGAGGATCCCGGCGCACCAGCCGAAGAAGGCCTCCGCCGAGGCGACCTCGCCGGCACGACTCATCGCGTCGGCGATGAACGCGCCGTCGCGAAACCAGGAGTAGCGGTAGACGGGGAAATTCGGGGAGGCGAGGTAGGCGCCGGTGGGCGCCTGGCCCCGGGCGATGACGTCGATGCTCCGGCGGGCAAGGCGTTCCAGCTGGGCGCGCTGGACCGTGACCATGGGCTGGCGCTCCTTGTGGGTCGTACGCTGCGTGAGGGTGAACGATCATGGCCGGACCCCAGGGCGGCCGGGAGGAGACACGGCCGCCCTGGGGCAACGGCTACTTCAGGAGCGCGTCGACCTGCTTGGCCGCATCGTCAAGCGCGGCCTTGACCGTCGCCTGGCCAAGCTTCGCCTTGTCCAGCGCCTTACCGATGATGTCGGTCATCTGTGACTGTTGTTCGATGACCGGTGGCACGACGATGTTCGCCAGGGCATCGAAGACGGCCTTGCGGTTCGCTGGCGGTGTCTGCGAGAGGTAGCTCGAGAACTGCGACTGGTCGGCGACGGCCGGCAGCTCCCAGCTCGAATCGAGCCGAACCTTCACGGCCTCCGGCGACGACGTCAGGAAGCGCAGCCACTGCCAGGCCTCCTGGGGGTGGGCGGTCTGGGCCGAGGCCACGACCGCGTTGGCGAAGAAGTGGTGGGCCTTCGTGACATTCCCAGGCTCGAGCTGGACATCCCAGGCGAACGAAGCGTCCTTGAGACCGGCGAACTGCCAGATGCCGTTGTGCCACATGGCGAGCTTGCCCGCCTTGAAGAGCGCCGTGTCGTCCTGGCCGCCCATCTGGGCGTCCGTCGGCATCACCTTGCCGACCTTGTCGACGAGCCAGCTGGCAGCCTCGACCCCCTTCGCGTCGTTGAACGTCGCCCGGGTCTTGTCGGCGTTGAAGAACTGGCCTCCGCTCTGGGCAAGGACCTTGTAGAACTCCCAGAACTGGATCGGCTGGAAGTCGCCCCAGACGCCCTTTGTCTTGTCGGTCAGCTTCTGGGCAGCGGCCAGCTCATCCTTCCAGGTCCAGTCGGCCGTGGGATAGGCGACACCCTTCGCATCGAAGAGGTCTTTGTTGTAGAAGAGCAGCACGTCCGAGAACGACTCGGGCAGCCCGTACTGCTTGCCGTCGGCCTGGAAGACCCCGTAGGCCCGCGGGTAGTAGATGTCCGGCTTGAACTCGGCATCGCCGGAGGCGAGCGGCGTCAGGTCGAGGAGCGATCCGGCACTCGAGTAGCTCACGAAGTTCTCGTAGTTGAGCTCGAATGTGTCGGGAGCGGTTCCGCCGGCGATCGCCGTCTGGAGCTTCGTGAAGTACTGGTCGTAAGATGCCGTCTGGACCTCGATCGTGACGTTCGGATGCTTCTGCTGGAAGGCCTGGACAATCGCCTCGAGGTCCTTTAGGTGATCCGGCGCGGCGGAGAACGTGAAGTAGGTGAGCTTCACGGGCTCGGGCGTCGGGGTCGGCGCCGCGGTCGCGGGTGCGCTGGCCGGAGCGCTTGCCTCGGCGGTGGTGGCGGGTGTGGGTGTTACGCCGGCGCCCCCGCACGCACTGACGAGCAGCGCAGTGCCCAGCGCTGCGACGGCCCCTTTCAGCAAGGATCGCATGGGATGGGTACCTCCTTCATGACTGCACGGAACCAATGACTCGCGGCCTCGTCGCGGTGTATGACGGTCTCCTCAGCGACTACCTCCTGTTCTCCGTTGCGCCACGCGATCGTCGGTCACGGCCGTCAGCCCTTGAGGCCCGAGAGGGCCACGCCACGGATGACGTGCTTCTGGGCCACCGCGTAGACCGCCATGATCGGAATCACGCTGATCGTGGCCCCGGCCATGACCAGGTTCCAGGCCGTCTCGTAGCGACCGTGCAGATTCGAAAGGCCCACCGGCAGCGTCATCAGGTCCTGGGAGCTGATGACGACGAGCGGCCAGAGAAAGCTGTTCCAGCTGGCCATGAAGGCGAAGATGCCGAAGGCGGCCAGTGCCGGGCGCGAGAGGGGCAGAACGATCCGCCGGAAGACCGTCCAGTGACTTGCCCCGTCGATGAATGCCGCCTCGTCGAGCTCGCGCGGCAGGCTCAGGATCGCCTGTCGGAGCATGAACGTCCCGAAGGCGGACGCGATCGTGGGCAGGATGAGTGCCGGGTAGGTGTTCACCAGCCCCAGGACGCGCATCTCGACAAAGAGCGGCACGATCGTCACCTGGAGCGGCACCATGAGGGTTGCGAGATAGACGAGGAACAGTGCGTCGCGGCCCCGGAAACGCAGGCGCGCGAAGCCGTAGGCCGCCATCGCGCTCGTGAGGATCTGGGCCGAGGCCGAGATCGCGGCCACGATCAGGCTGTTGAGCATGAACCGGGCGAGCGGGAACGTCTCCGCCACGCGCGCGTAGTTTTCCGGCGTGAACGGAGCCGGAATCAGCTGCGGCGGAGTCACGAACAGTTCCCGGTCGGGCTTGAACGACGTGCTGACCATCCAGGCGAACGGAAAGAGCATGACCAGCCCGCCGAGGATCAGGAGCGCGTAGAGCCCGCCCCTCGCCGCGAGGCGGCCAAGGGGGCGGCGACGGGATCTGGCTGCGCCGGACGAGCGGGCGACCGACCGCGCCAGCTCGATGCTACCCATACGTCACCCAGCGCTGCTGCAGACGGAACTGGACGAGGGTGACACCCAGGATCGCCGCGAACAGGATCCAGCTCATCGCCGCCGCATAGCCCATCTGGCCGTAGCTGAAGGCATGCTTGACGATCTGCTCCACGACGACGCTCGACGCCCCGGCAGGACCTCCGTTGGTCATCACCCAGATCTGGTCGAAGACCTGGAAGCTGTTGATCAGGCTGATGACGAGGACGAAGAAGCTGGCCGGCGAGAGCAGGGGCAGAGTGATGCTCCGGAAGCGTGCCCAGCGGCCGGCACCATCCACCGCGGCCGCCTCGTAGTAGTCCTCCGGGATCGCCTGGAGACCGGCGAGCAGGATGACCATGACGAAGCCGAGGTCCTTCCAGGCGGAGGCGAGGATGATCGAGGGCATCGCCCAGGCCGGGTCCGTCCACCAGCCGGGTCCCTGGATGCCGACGAGGCTCAACAGGTAGTTCACGATGCCGTCATCGGGATTTAGCAGCCACTTCCAGACCAGGGCCACAACGACCCAGCTCGTCACGACCGGCAGGAAGTAGATCGAGCGGAAGACCGCCAGGCCGCGCAATCGCTGGTTGAGACCGAGGGCGATCACCAGGCCACCGACGTAAACGAGCGGCAGGTAGCCAGCGATGAAAAAGGCCGTGTGCAGGACCGCGGCATGGAAGTCGGGGTCAGCCAGGACGCCGCTGTAGTTCGCCAGTCCGACCGGGCGGGCCGGACGGATGAGATCCCAGCGCAGGAAGCTGAGGCCAAACGACGCCACCATCGGGCCGAGCGTAAAGAGCGCGAGCGGTACCAGGCTCGGCGCCAGGAAGAGCGTCGCCGTGGCTGCCTTCCGCCAGCCGCGCTCACCGACCATCAGCGATCCGCTCCGGCGGCACGGACCGGGACCGGTCGCCTCGACTCCAACGATGCCTCGGCCGACCCATCATCGGCGAGGGTGCCAGCCAGGCGGGCACGGACGCTGTCTTCGATCTGGCGCTCGTAGAGAGGCATCGCGAACGTCGCGCGCAGGACGAGCGCAGCCGCCCCCCGGGCCCACTTGGCGTCGTCCCAGGGGTCGACCTCGATCGCTACACCGCGCAGCGGCCCGAACGTGCCCCCCGCCACCTCGTCCTCGAAGGTGCGGGCGAGATGCGGCCAGGCCGACGTCCCCTCCCCGCTGACCAGGACGAGCTGGGGGCTGAGGACGTTGATCAACCCGGCGACCGCCCGACCGAGGATGGCGCCCGCCTCGGCGAAGAGGCGACGCGCCCCCGGATCCCCGGCGTCGGCGAGGGCGCGGAGGCGCTCGATGCCCTCCGGGACCGA
>JAJYXX010000131.1 GCA_021801545.1 Chloroflexota bacterium
CGTGCCGGGCGGCGAGCAGTGCGAGCGGGTACGTCCCGACGATCGCGGCCACATCGCCGTTCGCCGCGACCCGGTCGGCCGCGACGAGGACGAGGTCGATCTCGCCCCGGGCGATCAGGCCGCCGGCGGCGGCATCGGCGATCAGCGTGTGGGCGATCCCGGCGTTCGCCAGCTCCCACGCGGTCAGGCGGGCGCCCTGGAGCAGCGGCCGCGTCTCGCAGACGTGGAGATGGAGCTCGCGGCCGGCGGCCGCGGCGGCCATGACGATCCCGAGCGCCGTCCCGTACTGGCCGCCGGCGAGGACGCCGCTGTTGCCGATCGTCAGGATCCGGAGCGGTCGATCCTCCGGCGCGGGCAGCTCAGCGAGGCCGAGCTCCGCGATCCGGCCGTGGGCCGCGGTCGCCTCGAACACGATCGCGTCGGCCTCGGCGCGCAGGGCGTCGGCGACCGCGGCGCCATCGTCGTTCAGGTCGCCGACGGCCTCGTAGCGGGCGAGCATCCGGTTGACCGCGGCGCGGATCGTGATTGACGTCGGGCGGGCGTTGACGAGGGCGTTCGCCGAGCCGCGGAGCGTCGCCCGCCGCGCGTACGCTCGCGCCTCGCGCATCCGGTGGGCGGCCAGGGCGAGCCCGAGCGCGGCCGCCTGGCCGATCGCCGGGGCGCCGCGGATGACCCGCTCGCGGATCGCGTGGGCGACCTCGGCCGCCGTCTGGCACTCGACCTCGACGATCTCGTCAGGCAGGCGGCGCTGGTCGAGGAGCACGAGCGAGGTCTCCTCGACCCGGAAGGCGGTCCGGAAGACCGGGCTGCTGCCCGACGACCCGGAGGCGGGGAGGGCGCCCGGACGGTCGCTCGTGCCCGCTGGGTCGAGGATCGCGCTCGCTGCCTCGGCCGAGGAGCGCTGGATCGCGCTCGCCGCCCCGGCGACGGTCGCTGCGGTCTGGATCAGCTCGCTCGCGAACTGGCGGAAGAACCGGCGGCGCCCGAGCTCGGCTCCCCCGGCCGAAGCCGGGGGATCGGGGGTCCGGTTGGTCCCGTCGCTCATCGGCTCAACCTCGATCGGTCAGTCCTCGCTCGGGCGCTGCAAGTCGGCTCTCTGAAGTACTTGATGACGCTCAGTACTTGATGACGCTCGTCACGCGCCGGCCCTGGAGCCGCTCCCGGCCCCTGAGAAACTCGAGCTCGACGAGGAAGGCGAGGGCCACGACTTCGCCGCGCAGGCGCTCGACGAGGTCGATCGTGCCGCCGACGGTGCCACCGGTCGCGAGCAGGTCGTCGACGATCAGGACGCGCTGGCCGGGCTGGATCGCGTCGCGGTGGATCTCGAGCGTGTTCGAGCCGTACTCGAGCGCGTACTCGACGGTCACCGTCTCGGCCGGGAGCTTGCCGAGCTTGCGGACGGGGACGAGCCCCGCGTCGAGCTGGTAGGCCATCGGGGCGGAGAAGATGAAGCCGCGCGACTCCATCCCGACGACGAGGTCGATCCGCTCGTCGCGGTACGGCTCGAGCATCAAGTCGATCGCCTCGCGGTACGCCGGGGCGTCCTTGAGCAGCGTCGTGATGTCGTAGAAGAGGATGCCCGGCTTCGGGAAGTCGGGAATCTCGCGGATCTTCGCGCGAAGCTCCTCGGCAGACATCGGTGTGGGATTCCTCCAGGCGAGGCCGCAGCCGTGAACGTGCCGCCGCTGCGGCCGCCACCGATGCCGGTGGGCCGCGGTGGCGACGGACCCGTGCAGTCTACCGCAGCGTCCGCCGCGACCGGCGATCGAGCGGTCGGCCATCCGCCCGGGGCGGGTTGCGCGTCGTCGCGCGGGGTGCCGGTCGTCGGGCAGGTGCCGGTCGTTGGGCAGGTGCGCCCGGTCAGCGGCGGCCGCCTCGAGTCGAGTACTCTCCCCCCGTGCGCACGCTCGAGCTCACCGTCGTCAACCCGAGCGGGCTCCATGCCCGGCCGGCGAGCCTGTTCGTCGAGGCGGCGGCCCGGTTCGCCTCGCGGATCATGGTCGAGAACCTCGACCGGGGCAGTCGACCGGTCGACGCGAAGTCGATCCTCATGCTCCTCACCGCCGGCGTCCAGCGCGGCCATCGGATCCGGCTCTCGGCCGACGGTCCCGACGAGGAGGAGGCGCTCGCCGCGCTCCGCGAGCTCGTCGAGGCGGGCCTCGGAGAGGGCTCGGCGGTCGAACCGTAAGCCCGCGCCCACGCCTCTGGCTGGTTCCGCGTGGTCGGCGGCTCGGTACGCGGCTCGGTACGCGGCTCGGTACGCCGAACAGCCCGAGCCGGGCACCCACCGTTCTCCGGGGGAGGACAAACCGCCCGAACAGCCCGAGCCGGGCACCCACCGTTCTCCGGGGGAGGACAAACCGCCCGAACAGCCCGAGCCGGGCACCCACCGTTCTCCGGGGGAGGACAAACCGCCCGAACAGCCCGAGCCGGGCACCCACCGTTCTCCGGGGGAGGACGAACCGCCCGAACAGCCCGAGCCGGGCACCCACCGTTCTCCGGGGGAGGACGAACCGCCCGAACGACCGGTCACGCGGACCGTCCGTCGTGCCGATCGGCCCCGCCACGCGCAATTGGTCCTTCCCTGAAGAACAGCCGGCCGGGCGGACGCAAGGCCGGGCCCCGCCACGCGCGATCGGTTCTTCGCTGAAGAACAGCCGGCCCAGCGACCGGCCGGGCGGACGCAAGCACCAGCCAGCAACTTCCGAATCGGGAGGCCGGGGCGCCGGCCCTGCGATCAGCCCGCGACCGGCGATCAATTCCCGGCGAGAGCCTGGAAGCGGGCCCGGACAGCGCTCGCGGTCGCCTCGTCCAGCGAGGCCTCGACCGCCGCACAGAGGTCCGTCAGGCGTGCCCCCCGGACGGCCCGTCGGACGAGCGGCAGGCTCCCGGCGGCCATGCTCAGCTTGCGGATCCCGAGCCCGACGAGCGCGAGCGCGGCAACCGGGTCGCCGGCCATCTCGCCGCACACCGAGAGCTCGATCCCCGCCCGCTCGGCGGCCGCCACCGCGTCACGGACGAGCCGGAGCAGGGCCGGGTGGAGCGAATCCTGGTAGCGGGCGAGGGCGCGGTTGCCGCGGTCGACGGCGACCGTGTACTGGAGCAGGTCGTTCGTGCCGAGGCTGCCGAACGCGATCCGGGCGAAGTACGTGTCGGCGACGAGGATCGCCGACGGGATCTCGAGCATCACCCCGAGCTCGACCTCGCCGCGCGCGAGGCCGTCACGGTCGAGCCCGGCCCGCGCCTGACTGGCGATCGAGAGGAGCAGCTCGACATCGGTCGCGTCGGCGACCATCGGCGCCATCACCTTGACCGACCCGGCGGTCGCGGCCCGGTACGCGGCGCGCAGCTGAGTGACGAAGAGGTCGGGCCGGGTCGCCGCGAGCCGGAGGGCCCGGACGCCGAGAAACGGGTTCGCCTCGGGCTCGAGCGGCAGGTACGGGATCGGCTTGTCGCCGCCGATGTCGAGCAGGCGGATCGTCACCGGATGGGGGGCGAAGGCCTCGACGACCGACCGATAGGCCGCCAGCTGTTCCTCCTCCGCGGGCGGCGTGGCGCGCTCGAGGAAGAGGAACTCGGTCCGGAAGAGGCCGACGCCGCGGGCGCCGAGGGCGATGCAGCGGGCCGATTCGTCGGGCGTGCCGATGTTGGCCAGGAGCGTCACCTCCGCGCCGTCGCTCGTCAGCGCTGGGAGGTTCGCCTCGGCGATCGCGCGGTCGGCGGCCCGCGCCGACTTGGCCGCCAGCTCGTCGAAGCGGCGGGCGGTCGGCTCGTCGGGGTCGACGACGACCTCGCCCGAATCACCGTCGATCGCGAGCTCGACCGGTCGCCCGCCGGCGGCCGCTGCTGCCTGCTCGAGGCCACCGATCAGCCCACTGACGCCGACAACGGCCGGAATGCCATACGCTCGGGCGAGGATCGCCGCGTGGGCCGTCGGCGAGCCGGTCTCGAGGGCGAAGCCGAGCAGGCGCTCCCGGGGCAGCGTGGCAGCCACCGAGGGCGGGATGTCGCGGGCGACGACGATCGCGGGCGCCTCGAGGCCCGGCCCCGCCTCGTCGCCCCGCCCGGCGAGGTGGCGCGCGATCCGCAGGCCGACGTCCGTCAGGTCGGCCGCTCGCGCCGCGAGCAGCTCATCGGGGATCGCCCGCAGCTGGGCGGCGATCTCCTCGACCGCGGCCAGGGTCGCCGCGATCCCGTCCTCGAGCCGCTCGCGGATCCGCTGCCCGGTCAGTTCGGAGAGCATCGGATCGCGGGCCATCGCGGCCTGGGCAGCGAAGATCGCGGCCTCGTCGGGATGGCCGGCCCGGGCGATCCCAACCGCGATCGCCTCGAGCTGCGCGGCGGCGGCGGCCCGAGCGGCGGCGACGCGCTCGAGTTCCGTCTCGACCGCCTCCGGCGTGATCGTGCCGCCGGCGGGCGGGGCCTCCTCGCGAACGATCGTCGAGCGGGCGCGGCTGACGCCTGACGAGGCGGCCGTTCCGAACAGGGTCTGCATGGCCCGTCCATTGTGCCCTTGCCGTGGACAGGCGGTGCACCCCATACTCACCCTGCGCGTCAACGGAGGCACGGAGCAAGGTCACGGTAAGTGGCTGGAGCAGTGGGTGGCGACGTCGTGGCAGGTCCGCTTTCGGATCTGCTGGTGCCGGCCGCGGTCCGGATCGGCGCATCCGCGGCGGACTGGCGCCAGGCAGTCCGCATCGCCGGCGATGCGCTCGTCGCGAGCGGTGTGACGAGCGACGGGTACACCGACGAGATGATCCGCACCGTCGAGTCCCTCGGCCCGTACATCGTCATCGCGCCGGGGGTCGCCCTGGCCCATGCCCGGCCGTCCCCGGCCGTGCTCCGGCCGGGCCTCAGCCTCGTGACCCTCGCCACGCCCGTCCCGTTCGGACACCGCCAGAACGATCCGGTGCGCCTCGTGATCGGTCTGGCGGCCCCGGACGACGAGGGCCACGTGAACGCGCTGGCGACGCTGGCGGAGTTCCTCTCCGACGACGCTCGCCGCGACGCGCTCCTGCGAGCCACCGATGCAGGCACGGTGCGCTCGCTCATCGCCGCCTACGAGGAGGCGCACGATCCGGCCACGTCGTGACCGGGCC
>JAJYXX010000356.1 GCA_021801545.1 Chloroflexota bacterium
CAGCGGCAGGGTCAGTCGATGGTCGAATTCGCGCTCGTGATCCCGATCCTGCTCGTGCTTCTTCTCGCCATCGCCGATTTCGGGCGGATCTTCGCGACCAGCGTCGTCCTCGAGGCCGCGTCTCGCGACGCCGCCGAGGCGGCCGCGCAGGAGTACCTCTCGAACCCTCCGGGACCGCTCGACTTGCCGGCGCCGGCGGGAAACGACGCCTATTACGCAGCCCTGAACGTCAAGACGGCCAGGATCGCCTGCGCCGCGGCCCGAGAGCTTCCGAACGCCGACTACGATCCATCCGACGGGACCTGCAAGACCTGGCCCGTGATCCGTGTCTGTGTTCATGACGGCGTGGACGGGCAATGCGGGAAGCCGATCACTGGATTCGCGAGCGCGGTCCCACCCGGATGCACCGACATGAACGCCGCCTGGGATCCGACGCAGAACGGCTCGACCGAGCGGTGGGTCGAGGTCCGCACCTGCTACCGGTTCTCGTCGCTGTTGAACGCGCCACTCTTCACCTTCGCGGACTTCCACCTCGAGCGCAGGCGCCAGTTCGTCATCCCGTGCTACTTCGTCCTGGGGTCAGCCCCATGCGGCTGAGGTCTGCCGGGCGGAACGGCTCCTGGAGCGGTCAGGCGATGGTGGAGTTCGCGCTCGTCTTCCCGCTCTTCATCCTCACCCTCTTTTCAGTCATCGTGCTCGGGCTCTACATCTTCTACAACCAGCAGCTCAAGAACGCCGCCAGCGAGGCGGCACGCTTTGCAGCAGTCAACAGCTCGACCGCCCAATGCCCGACCGTCGCCCAGATCAACCCGATCCTGTCGAATCAGCCGCAGTCCTATGCGCGATGTGATGCGCCCGAGCAGTCGCCACCGTGGCCGCGGATGACCGCCGCGGCTCGATCCAAGGTGTGGGGAATGAACCCGAACCAGATCTCCATCGTCGCCTGCTGGTCCGGATTCGTGGACACGACCGTCAGTCCACCCAACGCCGACCAGCTCCCCACGGCACCCGGCGCGCAGTTTCAGGATTGCACGATCACCGTCGGCGGCACGTCCATCAATCCCCAGACGAACCCGGCTGCAATCCCCTGTCCGCCGCCGATGACGACGCTGTCGGCGTATGGCCGCGACGGCGGCAAGGCAGACGGGGACGACAAAGCGAGTGCCCTGGCGTTCGCGAATGGGGTTCACTACCCGACCCGCGTGACCGTGTATACGTGCTTCAACTGGACGCCGCCCATGTCCGGCTTTGTGGTCATACCGAACCAGATCACCCTCCGCGCCGTCGTCACTGAAGTAATTCAGCGCCAGCAATGAGTAACGGCCCCATGAAGCTGACGTCGCGATCCGAGATCCAGCGGGGACAGGTGCTGGTGATCTTCACCGGCGGCCTCATCCTCCTGATGGCAATTGCCGCCCTGGTGATCGACGTGGGCTTCGTCTTCCTGCTCCGGCGTCAGGAACAGAACGCGGCCGACCCGGGCGCGGTCGCAGCCGCCCGCTACATTCGCCCGACGGCTGATGTGCCGGCGATGTGGCAGGCCGCCTGTTTCTACGCACTCCAGAACAGCTTCCGGCCGACCCGAACCGACAACGGCCAGCCGTGCGATGGAACGAACGCTGTCGACACCTCCACCCTCACCGTCAACTTCCCGCCGAGCGCCGCTGCCGCCAACTTCGCCGGGCGGCCGGGGTTCGTCGAAGTGGTCATTTCTCGCCCGCATCAGACGTTCTTCGGCCGCGTTCTCGGGATCGCGAGGGTGGACGTCACGAGCTCGGCCGTGGCCGCGTTCAACAATGGAGACTCGAATTCGAACTCCCTCGTCGCGCTCGATCCGGGCGGATGTTCCGGGACATCGGCGGGCCTCATCACGGGCGGCGGCACCGTCTCGATCGAGCCGATCAATGGCGCGCTGGGGGGCAATGTCCACGTCAATTCGAGTTGCGGCAGCGGTGCCGGCGCGAGTGACGACGTGTGCGACAACGGTAACGGTGCCCTTCAGGTTTCGGGCGGCGGCACCCTGTCCACGCAGGGCAGCGTCTACATCGTCGGGGCATGTCAGACGAGCGGCGGTGGCAGCCCGTCCTACGTCATCGCAAACTCGATCGACGAAGGGGCGGTTCTCATCGGGGATCCGCTGGCGGACCTCCCGCCGCCATCCTTCGGGCCCCCGGGCGCCTACTGCGGAGTCCCTGGCGCGCCCGGGGTCGCCCAGACGACGGAGGCGGGCGCCGAGGGCTGCAACTTCAACGAGAAAGACACGACCTACGAGCTCAGCCCCGGGGTCTACTACGGTGGCTGGCGAATCAACGGTTCGAATGTGACGCTCCATCTGGCGAGCGGCATCTACATCATCGCGGGGGGCGGCATCACCCTCGGCGCCAGCGGGACGATCACCTCGGTTGCCGGGGGCGGTGGCGTCCCGGCCCCGGCGATGATCTTCAGCACGGACGATCCGCTGTACGCCGCGGCGTGTAAGACGGGCAGCGGCACCGGCAGCCAGTGCCAGGACAAGCTCGATTTCACCGCCGGCTCGGACCTGCTCCTGGCGGGCCTCGACTCGGGACCCTACAAGGGGATCCTGATCTGGCAAGACGGAAACGGCAGTGGGGCAACGGCGGGCCCGAAGCTTGACGTCATTTTGTCGGGCCAGAACTCCCTCAGTCTCACGGGCACGATCTACGATCCTCGCGGCGTCGTGACGGTGGACGGCGGCTCGATCGCCGACGGGTTCGCTGCCGTCCAGATCATCTCGTGGCGCTGGAAGGTGGCGGGGAGCGGCACGATCCACATGCCCTACGACCCGAACCAGCTCTATCACTTCGAGCAGAAGGGCCTCGTTCGCTGACCCTGAGCGGAACGGCTTGCCAGGCCAAACGAGCGGCGCGGCCGGCACCTCAAGGACTCGGTTGAAGGCCCGGCCCTGAGCCGTCGAGCGAGCTGGACCCCGAGCTTGAGCGGCTGCCCCTAGCTCGAGGGCGTCGGGGTAGAACTCCCGCCATGGTCGTCGCTGTCGGTCGGCTCCGGCGTCTCCGACGGGCGCGGCGTCGGGGTCGGGGTCGGGGTCGGGGTCGGGGTCGGGCGGGGCGTCGCGGCCGGGCTGGGCGTCGCGGCCGGGCTGGGCGTCGCGGCCGGGCTGGGCGTCTTCGTCGGGCTGGGCATCGGGCTGGGCGTCGGCGACACCTCCGGCGACATGCTCGGCTCGATCGAGCCAGACGGCGCCGGGCTCGGGCTCGGCTCTGCCGGCGGGGAGGGCGTCGGCGACTCGGACGGTGACGGCCCCGGCGAAAGCTCGGGCGAGACGGCCGGTGAAGGCTCGGACGAGCGGGCCGGCGACAGCGCGTTCCAGGCACCAACCGCCGCCAGGCCGCCGAGCGATCCGGCCGCGACGAAGATGACGAGCACGAAGGCGAGCGCCTGGGCGCGCACGGCGAGCGGACGACCTCCGCTCCAGGCGACGCGCCACAGGTCCCTGAACGCGGCGAGTGCCGGGCCGAGCCGGCCGGCGCGGGCGGCCATGCCGGCGGCCACGGCCGGCGCGGGCAGCGGTTCCTCGGTCAGGGCAGCCATCACCCGCCCGACGAACTCCCCCGACGGCTGGATGTCATCGGCCGCCCCCAGGGCTTCCAGCTCGCGGGCGGCCGCCAGTGCCTCGGCCAGCTCCGCGGTCGACGGTCCGGCACCCCGCGCGCCCTCCACGCCGCCGAGCTCCTCCGGTCGGAACCGGCGCGCCATCCGACCCATCAGGCTGCCCCGTCGCTCTCGAGCATTCGTCGGAGACGGAGGAGGCCGCGGTGAAGATGCGTCTTCACCGTCCCGAGCGGGCGGCCGCTCTCGGCAACGATCTCGGCCAGCGAGAGGTCGGCGAAGAAGCGCAAAGCGACGATTTCGCGGTACGGCTCCTCCAGACGGGCAACCGCATCGCGAACAGCTGCCGCCCGCTCGGCACGGAGCGCAAGCTGCGCGGGATCGTGCGCGCCGGCACGTGCCAGCGAGGCCGCCGTGATCGTGGCGCTCGGACCGCGCCGATCGAGCCTGCCCCCGGCAGACCCGCGGCGCGCGTCACCGTCCTCGAGGGTCTCCGGGTGGGTCGGATCGATCCAGGCGACCGGCTTCCGGCGCCCGGCCGAGCGCAGCGCGATCCGGAGCGCGATCCGAGCGAGCCAGGCGCCGAACGGACCGTCCCCCCGCCAGCTGGCGAGCGAGCGGAAGGCGGTCACGAATGCCTCCTGCGATGCGTCCTCGGCCCCGTGCAGATCACCGAGCACCCGGTAGCAGACGCGGACGACCGATGCCGACTCGCGCTCGACGAGGAGACGGAAGGCGTCCCGGTCACCCTCGAGCACCGCGGCCACGACCCGGCGGGCCTCCTCGTCGGTCTCGACGGAAGGCGATCCAGCGGCTTGGTCCGGCTGAACCCGGTGCTCCTGCTCGACGTGCTGCTCGATCGCTCTGGCCTCGTAGGAGTGGCGGGCCTGCTGGAGCGCCCCACTGGACGGCCTGCGTGGAACCAATGATCCGACACTCGGCGCCCGTCCATCAGGGACCCTTCGTCATGCTCTCGGGCGGATCGGCTTTCCCCCCGGGAACGGCTCAGTCCCCTCCGGATCCATGATCGCCCGACGATCCGTCATGGTCATCACCGGGCTGGCTCGTCTCGCTGGCGCCGCCGTGATCGTCCGTTGCCTCGGGTGTCTCGGTCGGCTCCGGGGTCTCGGTTGCCTCGGGGGTCTCGGTCGGCTCGGGGGTCTCGGTCGGCTCCGGGGTCTCGGTTGCCTCGGGGGTCTCGGTCGGCTCCGGGGTCTCGGTTGCCTCGGGGGTCTCGGTCGGCTCCGGGGTCTCGGTTGCCTCGGGTGTCTCGGTCGGCTCCGCCATTTCGAGCGCCGGGCCAGCCTCGTTCGAGAGCGTCGGGTCGAAGCTCGAGGCGGGCGTCTGGCGCGTCAAGGCGTCGGCCCCAAGTGCGGCGCCAACGACGAGGAAGAGCGCCACGGCCGACACCCCCGCCCCGCGAGCGATGCGATTCTTGTCCACTGTGCAGTCCCCTGGTGGTGCCCGTCGTCTGACCGGCTGCTACCTGATCGAGACACGGCGGGGG
>JAJYXX010000437.1 GCA_021801545.1 Chloroflexota bacterium
GCGAAGGGGCGCCGGGTACCGTCGTCTCCGGAAGCGACCGCCGCCGCGGGAAAGCATGGATCCGGGGCCACGTTCGGGGACAGCATGCCGGAGATCAGCCGGTTCTACGGAATCGTGGTCGCGATCCACTACGCCGACCACAACCCGCCCCACTTTCATGCGACTTACCAGAGTCGGACCGTGGAGATCGAAATCCGAACGCTCGCTATCCTCGATGGGAGCATCTCTGGCCGTGCCCTGGGACTCGTTGCCGAGTGGGCCGCGATGCATCAGGACGAGTTGGCCGAGGATTGGCGGCTTGCCTCAGAAGGCAGGCAGCCGAAGAAGATCGCCCCGCTCGCGTAACATGGGCATATCGTGTTGCTTGTTCGATCTGCCGAGGCGCTCGAGGACTACTGGGTGCGCCTGACCTTGACCGATGGGTCACAGGTCGAGCGCAACGTACGCGCCCTCCTGCGCGGCCCGGTCTTCGAACCCATCAGGTCCGACTACCGTCGCTTCCGACGAATCCGGGTCCGTGGTGGGACGGTCGAGTGGCCGGACCAACTCGACCTCGACCCCAACGTCCTGATCTGGAACGGACCGCGGCCTCGGGACCCCGATGCGCGGCCGGAGAAGCGGCTCGAACTCACGCACCCGAGCGAGCTCGTCGCCGCTCCGTAAACGTCGCCCGGGCTGGTCAAGCCTGCCGAAGCGCCTCGAGGGCCCGCTCGAACACCTCGTAGGAGTCGGCCGAGAAGAGCACGAACGTTGCCCGCTCGAGTGTCGTGGTCCCGGCGAGGTGATCGCGGACCGCGGCCAACGCAACCCGAGTGGCCTCCTCGAGCGGGTAACCATAGACGCCGGTGCTGATCGCCGGGAACGTGATCGTCCGGGCGCCGAGGCTGCTCGCCAGCTCGCACGAGGTCCGGTACGCGGCCGCGAGGAGCTCCGGCTCTCCCGCCCTGCCGCCCCGCCAGACCGGCCCGACGGCGTGGATCACCCAGTGAGCCGGCAGGTTCCCGGCGCCGGTGACGACGGCGCTCCCGGTCGGGCAGTGGCGGTTCGGGCCGTAGCGCTCGCGAAGCTCGGCCATGATCGACGGTCCACCGGCCCGGTGAATGGCACCGTCGACGCCACCCCCGCCGACGAGCGCGCTGTTCGCCGCATTCACGATCGCGTCGGCCGGGATCGTCGTGATGTCGCCCCGGGTGATCGCGAGAATGCGATCACCGATCCGCAGTTCGTCCACGAGCACACCTCCACGCTCACGAGTCCGCCGGGGTCGGGCACCGGGCCACAGTCGGGCACCGGGCCGGGGTTACGGTCTCGCGGGCACCGGGCCGGGGTTACGGTCTCGCGGGCACGCACGCCTCTCCGGCGGGCGCCTCCCGGTCCACCTCGCCTTGTCCCGACGACATACCATCAGCCCATGCAGATCGAACTCGGCGGCCCCACCGGCCGCAAACCGCCCTTCCGCTACTCGGCCATCACCCGCGTCTGGTTCTCCGACACGGACGCCCAGGGTGTCGTCTACTACGGCCGCTACCTACCCTACTTCGATTTCGCCCGGGTGGAGTACCACCGCCACCTCGGGCTGATCAGCCTCCAGGCCGGCGAACACGAGTTCGTCATGCGCGCCTCGAACGTCAGCTACGAGGCACCGGCCCGCTTCGACGACCTCCTCGAGGTCTTCATCCGGACCACGCGGATCGGGCGCTCGAGTGTCAGCCAGGAGTTCGCCGCCTACCGGATCGACGACGATCGCCTGATGTGCACCGCAACCCAGACGCTCGTCCTGATCGACGTCGCGACCCGCCGGTCGATCCCGGTACCGGACGACTTCCGGCGAACGGTCGCCGGGTTCGAGGGGCCGGAGCTCGACGCGGGCCTCGATCCGACCTCGAGCACGGGATCGACCGACTGCCCGCCCGACAACCGGGACGACGGCCACCTCGGGCGATGACGAGCCGGAGAGGTCGCCGGGCGCAGCGCCGGCCGGCACCACGACCGAGTCAACCCACCAGCCGCCGGGCGGGTCGGCGGCTGCTCGTCCTCGTTGCGATCGCCGCCCTCGTCCTCCTCGCGCTCGCGACCGGGACGGTCGTCACCGCCCCGGTCGGGCCGTCGGGGAGCCCGATCCCCTGACCGGTAGACGCGCCGCTCGGGGCCGCCCGGGCGCCGACGCCCAACGGCGCAGGCGCCCGACGGCGCAGGCGCGCCGCGCTCACAACGCGATCGGGCGTCCCCGTAGGTCGATCCGTCGCCCGTCCACCGGCTGCACCCGGCCCTCGCCGAGCCGCAGCCCCGTCCCCTCGATGAGCTCGGGGATCGTCACGAACCCGAACCCGCGCGCCCGGTAGCCGGCGATGATCGCCGGCAGGGCATTCACGGTCTGGCGCGGCCCGCAGTGCATCAGGATGATCGAGCCGTTCGTGCCGCGCCCGGCCCGTTCGGCGATCACCGCGGCCGACGGCCGGGCCCAGTCGCGCGTGTCGATGTCCCAGAGGACGAGCGCCGCGTACCCCTCCTTGCCCGCGGCGCGCGCCGTCGTGGCGTTGAAGGCCCCGTATGGCGGACGGGCGTACGGGATCGCCACCGCCCCGATGATCGGCTCGACGATCCGGCGCCAGGCACGGAACTCGTAGCGCACGGTCCCCTCGGCCAGGGGCACGAGGTCCGGGTGGGAGAGCGTGTGGTTGCCGATCGGGAACCCGGCCGCGGCAACCGCCACCCACAGGTCGGGAGAACGCCGGACCGCGTAGCCATACGGGAAGAACGTCGCCGGGACACCCTCCTGGCGCAGCGCCCGGACGAGGGCGAGGACGGCCTCGCGGTCACGGCAGTCGTCGAACGTAAGGGCGACGACCGGCCGGCTGCGGGGCCCGTGGCGGACGATCCGGGCAGGCGCCGGTTCGACCTTGATCGACGGTGCAACCCCGGACGCCGGCTCGACGCCGAGGGCTGGGCCGGCTGCGACGAGGACGGCCAGCGCGCCGACGGCCAGGGCGACGATGACGGCCCCCGACAGCCGGCGGCGGCGGGGCAACGATGCGGAACGGAGGACCGGGCGTGACATGGGTCTCGGTGAGACGCGCGCCGAGCCGGTCGTGCGACGGAGGCCAGGCTCAGCCAGGGCGACCGTCGGTTGCCAGCCGCCGCGTTCCCACCGCTCCTATCCCGCCGAGGAGAGCGCCCCGAGGCGCTCGGTCAGGCGCAGGTTCTCGCGATAGTCGATCGGTACCTCGACGAGCGACGGCCCGTCGACCGCGAGGGCGCGCATCAGCGTCGGGTAGAGGTCCGCTGCCGATGACGGCCGGAAGCCGGCGATCCCGAACGACTCGGCATAGGCGACGAAGTCCGGGTTCCCGAACTCGACCCCGAACGGCTGACCGAACTCGTTGCGCTGCTTCCAGTCGATCAGACCGTAGCCGTCGTCCCGCCAGACGACGACCGTCACGTTCGCCCCGATCCGCTTCGCCGTCTCGAGCTCCTGCGAGTTCATCAGGAACCCGCCGTCACCACAGAGCGCCACGACCCGCCGCTCCGGGTGGACGAGCTTGGCTGCGATCGCGCCCGGCAGCGAGATCCCCATCGCCGCGAACCCGTTCGAGATGATGACGGTGTTCGGCTCGTACGCCTGATAGAGCCGAGCGACCCAGACCTTGTGGGCACCGACATCGCTCACCACGATGTCCTGCGCTCCGAGCGCGCGCCGGAGATCGACGATCGCGCGCTGGGGCTTGATCGGCCACGAGTCGTCGGACTCGAACGCCCCGAGCTCGGCGAGGAGCTGCGTCCGCAGGTCGGCGTGGACGAGCACCTCCTGCGCCTCGTGGCGGTCGGCCGCGTCCCGGCCGCCGATCCCATGCGGCAGGACGGCCGCCACGAGGCGCCGGAGCGAGCCGTCGATGTCGCCGATCAGCTCCACCTCCGGCCGATAGTTCGCGTCGACCTCGGCCGGCTGCGTGTCGATGTGGACGATCTGCTTCGAGCCGTCCGGGTTCCAGCGCGACGGCGCGTACTCGACGAGGTCGTAGCCGACCGCGACGACGAGGTCGGCCCGGTCGAACCCCGACAGGACGTGGTCGCGCGCCTGGAGCCCGACCGCCATCAGCGAGAGGTGACTCCGATCGTCGATCGCACCCTTGCCCATGAACGTGACCGCGACCGGGACGTGGAGTCCGCGCGCGAACGCCCGCAGCTCAGCCGAGGCGCGCCGGCGGAGCACGCCGTTGCCGGCCAGGACGAGCGGCCGCTCGGAATCGGAGATCAGGCGGGCGGCGTGGGCGATCGCCTCGTCGGTCGGTTCGGGGAAGTAGGCGTGGCCGGGCGTCAGCGGCCGGACACGGACCGGATCCGCGTGGGTTGCTGCGAGGTCCTCGGGCAGCTCGATGTGGGTGGGGCCAGGCTTCTCGAGCGTCGCGACCCGGAACGCCTTGCGGACCACCTCCGGGATCGTCTCGACCCGCTCGATCCGCCGGTTCCACTTCGTCACCGGTTCGAGCATCCGGACGATGTCGACGAGCTGGTGGGCCTCCTTGTGGAGCTTGTCCGAGCCGGTCTGGCCGGTGAGCGCGACCATCGGCGCGTGATCGAGGTACGCGTCCGCGACGCCCGTGACGAGGTTCGTCGCGCCCGGGCCGAGGGTCGCCAGCGCGACCGCCGAGCGTCCGGTCAGGCGGCCGTGGACGTCGGCCATGAACGCCGCCCCCTGCTCATGGCGGGTCGTGACGTGGCGGATCCGGTCGGTCCGGGAGAGGGCGTCGAGGAGGTCCATCGTCTCCTCGCCGGGCACGGAGAAGACGTACTCGCACCCCTCCGCCTCGAGGCACTCGACGAGCAGGTCGGCGGCGGTGCGGGGCCGGTGGGCAGAGGGACGGACGGGCGTCATGCTGCCTGCGAGTCTATCCGACGGCCGAGCGGCCGCCGTGTCGGTTGCCTACACGCTCTGCAAGCCCGGTCGGGTTTCCGACAGCGGGTGCAAGGTTCCGGCAGGGCGGGCCAAATCTGGCGCACGGCGGGCTGGCTCCGGCAGGGCGGCCGGAATCGGCCGGGTGGGGCGCGGCTCCGGCAGGGACCTACTGTGGCCAGGCGAGGACCATGATCT
>JAJYXX010000104.1 GCA_021801545.1 Chloroflexota bacterium
CCCGGCGGACGACCGGGAACCGCTCGTCGTCGACGACGAGCCGGAACCCGGCGGCGATCCAGAACGCCGGGCTGGCCGCGCTCGTGGCGTCCGGTCGGGCACCTGCCTCCGGGTACGCCTCGACCGCGGCGAACCCCCGGCCGGCGAGGTCGTCGCAGACCGCCTCGACGAGGCGCAGCGCGTGACCCTGGCCTCGCGCCTCGGCCGTCGTCGCAATGCAGGTGACGACGGCTGGGAGCGGCGCCTCCGGGAGCTGCGGGTAGAGGTCGCGCAGGCGGAGCGCGCGCGGGTAGGCGGAGAGCGGGCCGAACTGGGCGTAGGCGACCGGGCGATCGTCGACGAGGAGCACCTTCGCGTAGCTGCCCAAGATCGCGAGGCCTCGTCCCAGGAACGCCAGCTTGCGCGGCGCGCCGACCTCGAGCCGTTGGGGCCTGGGCTTCGGTGGCGCGAACGGGTTGTCGACCAGCCGATCCTCCTCCTCGATCGCGAACGGGTTGAAGGCCGGACCCGGCTTGGGCGGCGGCGCGAACGGGTTGTCCGCGAGGTGGGTCGGCCGGGAGACGAGCGTCGCGCCCGGGGTCGAGCCCGAGGTCGCGACCGGAGCGGGCTGGAGCCAGCTGGCCCGGTGCGCCTTCGAGCCCCGCTCGGCGTCCTCCCAGTAGTCGCACGTGCGGTGATCGAACGCCGGGTCGGCGCAGGGCGGGATGAGCTCGAACGACGCCTCGTCGCGGACGTCGATGATCCGGATCGTGGTCATGCCGAACCCGAGTCTACGACGAACGCCGCCTCGCGGGAGGCGGCGCCATGCGGTCGATGAGCGCCAGAAGCTCGAACGAGCGATCGACGAGGAAGAGGACGGTCCCGGACGGATCGCAGGCCGCCCGAGTTCCTGGCCGCTCTCAGGTGTGCTGACGCCCGCAGCCCGCTGCGTGCCTCGGGTTCACAAGAAGCCGTTGACACTCGACAGGCTTCCGGCGATCACCCAGCCGAGGAGCAGCCAACGCAGCGCACACCGATGGCGCTGGCCGAGGTTGAGAAGCAAAGCTCCAACGTCAGGTTGACGTCCAGTCTTCTTGTCACTAGTATTGCGGTATGGCAATGGAAGTCGCAATACGCCATCCTCTCGCCGTCGCAGAGGCCGCTGCGGCCCTGGGTGTCTCCCCGCAGCGCGTCCGGGCTCTCATCGGGTCCGGAAGCCTCCGGGCGCGCCGTGTCGGCGGTCGCTGGCTTGTGGACGGCGACGCGGTCGAGCGGCGCCGGCGGGGCGAGCGCCTTCAGGCTCGGCCGCTCTCGTCGCGCAACGCATGGGCCCTGCTCGCGATCGCCAGCGGCGAGCGACCCTCGGGGATCGATCCCGCCGCCGCTTCGCGCCTCCGCTGCCGGCTGGCCGCGCGCGGACTGGCCGGGCTGGCGCCACTCCTTGCGCGCCGCGCCCGACGCATCGCGCTCCGTGTCCACCCCGGCGAGCGCGGTCGTCTCCTTGGCGACCCGGCGCTTGTTCGTTCTGGCGCAGCCGCCGCGGCGGACCTGCGGCTCGGCCTGTTTGCTCCCGACGCTGCCGAGGGCTATGTTGCCGCTGCGGACCTCGACGGGCTCGTCGCACGACACGCCTTGCGGCCATCGGCAGAACCCAACGTCGTGCTTCGTGTCGTGGACGGTTCCTGGCCGTTTCCACCCGGCGCCCGGGTCGCGCCCCTTCCCGTCATCGCCGTCGATTTGCTCGAGGACGACGACCCGCGGGCTCAGGCCGCCGGCCGGGCCGCGCTTCAATGAGTGTGCCGCTTGTCCTCGTCACACCGCGCGACGCCGATGAAGTGCGTCTCTGGAGGACGACTCTCGAGCTAGCCAAGGCGCTCCCACAGAGGGGCTGGACGCTCATCGGGGCCCAGATGGTCATCCTGCACGCCGCTGCCGCCGGTCGCGAGCTGGGCCGTTCAAGCGGCGATCTCGATCTTCTGGCGGACGTCCGCCTCCTGAGCGACGCCACACGGACTCTCGCCGCGAGCCTCATCGCACTGGGGTTCTCGCCGGAAATCACGATCGACGGTCGCGCTCACCGGTTCCGGCGCGGGGATGACCTCGTTGATCTGCTCGCCCCCGATGGGTTGGGCGCTCGAGCTAGCCTTGAGACCGTGCCGGGCGGGGAGACCGTGCCGGGCGGGCGAACGATTGTGGTGCCCGGCGGCAGTCAGGCGTTGCGACGCACAGAGCACGGCCCGGTTGCGGTGGCCGACCTGGGGACCAGCGAACTGCCACGGCCTGATCTGCTCGGTGCAATCCTCCTGAAGGCGCACGCCGTGGATGTCGCCGACAACCCGGCCAAGCACCGGCGGGACCTCGCATTTCTGCTCTCGCTCGTCGGCGACCCGTCCGCACTGCGAGCGGAACTCTCCTCGGCAGAACGGGGCAAGCTCCAGGCTCTGGCCGAACTCCTGGATCCCGATCACCCGGCCTATCAGGGGATCGATCAACGCGAAAACGCCGCGAGTGCCTTGCAGCTTCTGCTCCAGGCATAGGGTGCGGATCGTCGCCTTGCGGGGGTTCGGCCTGTGACCTCTTGGCCTCTGGGCGAGCAGCGCGATTCGTGGCGCGGATCGATGTGAGGAGGCCCGAGTCGCGCTGGACTTACCAACCGGCTGTGACGCACATGTGCGCAGAGGCCTTGGGCCATGGCGACCCGATCCACCCAGTCCCCTCTTGGCTCAGGCGACGACGAGATCGACGAGCGCCCCCGAGTGGACGAGATCGACGGCCGCGGCGATGTCGCGACCCGGCTCGCGATCGCGGTCGAGATGGCGGATCCGGGCGCGGATCCGGGCGTGTGCCTCTCGCACGCCGGCGCCCGCGACGACCGTCGCCTGCGTGCCAGCGCCGACCGCAGGCACCGTGCCGGGACCGACCACGGCCGCCGTTCCGGGCGCGGGCGGAGACGCCCCGGGCCCGGCACCGGCCAGACCGAGCCGGAAGTCGAGCCCCTGGGTCGCACAGAGCAACTCGATCGCGACCACCCGCTCGACGTGCTCGACGATCGCCCGCGCGTGGCGGGCAGAGATCGAGCCCATCGAGACGTGGTCCTCCTGGTTCGCGCTCGTCGGGATCGAGTCGACGCTCGCCGGGTGGGCCAGCACCTTGTTCTCCGACACGAGTGCCGCGGCCGTGTACTGATAGATCATCATCCCGGAGTTCGTCCCGGAGGCAGCCGCGAGGAACGGGGGCAGCCCGCCCGACAGCCGCGCGTCGAGCAGCAGGGCGGTCCGTCGCTCGCTGATCGAGCCGAGCTCGGCGACGGCGATCTTCGCGAAGTCGAGCGCCAGCGCGAGCGGCTCGCCGTGGAAATTGCCGCCGCTGATCACCCGGCCGCCGCCGGTCGCGAGCGTCTCCTCGCCCACCGCGCCCCCCTCGGGGAACACGAGCGGGTTGTCGGTCGCGCTGTTCAGCTCGACGTCGAGCACCCGCCGGAGGTGGTCGAGCGCGTCGCGGACGGCGCCGTGCACCTGCGGGACGCAGCGCAGCGAGTAGGGGTCCTGGACCTTGTGCGCGGACCCGTGGTGGCTCTGCTGGAGCGCCGAGTCGCGGAGGAGGTGGCGGAGCTCGGCCGCCACCGCCACCTGGCCGGGGTGCGGCCGGGCCAGCTGGTAGGCCGCGGCGAACGCGACGTCCGTGCCGAGCAGCGCCTCGACGCTCATCGCCGCCGCGACGCTCGCGGTCCGCGCCAGCCGGTCCGCGTCGGCCAGGAAGAGTGCGGCAAGCGCGCCCATCATCTGGGTCCCGTTCAGGAGCGCCAGCCCCTCCTTCGCCTCGAGCGTCAGCGGCTCCAGGCCAACCTCCCGGAGCGCGACGAGCGCCGGCAGCCGCTGTCCGTTTAGCTCGACCTCGCCGCGACCGACCAGCGGCAGGGCGAGATGGGCAAGCGGGGCGAGATCCCCGGACGCCCCGACGGAGCCCTGCTCGGGCACGACCGGATGGAGGCCGGCCTCGAGGAAGGCGCACATCCGGTCGACGAGCAGCGGCCGGCAGCCCGAATGACCGAGCGCCAGCGTGTTCGCCCGGAGCAGGAGCATCGCCCGGACGACCTCGGTCGGGAAGGCCGGCCCGACCCCCGCCGCGTGGCTCATCAGGAGGTTCTCCTGGAGCCGGCCGACGTCCTCGGGCGGAATGAACGTCGTGGCCAGATCACCGAACCCGGTCGTCACGCCGTAGACGACCTCGCCGGCCGAGACGAGGCGCTCGATCACCTCGCGCGCCTCCTGCATCCGCCCGCGAGCCGTCTCGTCGAGGACGGCGCGGGCACCGTGGCGGGCGACCGCCTCGACGTCGTCGACGGTCAGGTCGGCGCCGGTGAGGACGACCGGATCACGGAGCTCCGGTCGGACATCCGGGGTCGACGGGCGGTCCGGGCTGCGATGGGGGTCGATCACAGGGCTGAGGATAGTCGGCTATGCTGCCGGGCGTGTCGCCTCGACCACGCCCGCGCGCCGACCGCGCCCTCCTCGTCGACCGCGCCCTCCTCGTCGACCGCGCCCCCAAGGCCCCGATCGGTCGCTGACCTCCCATGCTCGCCTTCATCGACCAGATCGTCATCCCGTTCCTGAGCAGCCTGTACGGGGCGGTCGGGTACCTGGGCGTCATGCTCGCGATGACGATCGAGTCGGCGATGGTCCCGCTCCCCTCCGAGCTGATCCTGCCGTTCGCCGGCTTTCTCGTCTCCGACCCGACGAAGATCGAGCCGCTGACGCACGGGCCCTGGAACTACTGGGTCGTCGTCGTCGTGGCCACGCTCGGCAACACGCTCGGCTCGCTCGTCGCCTACGCGATCGGGGCCTGGGGCGGGCGGCCGTTCCTCGAGCGATACGGCCGGTACCTGCTCATCCGGCCCCACGAGATCGAGCTCGCGGACCACTTCTTCGAGCGCTGGGGCGGCCCGACCGTCTTCTTCGGCCGGCTCCTGCCGGTCATTCGGACGTTCATCAGCTTCCCGGCCGGTGTGGCGCGGATGCCGCTTCGCCCGTTCATCGCCTATTCGACGGCCGGGGCGCTCCCCTGGTCGATGCTCCTCGCCTACGCCGGCACCGTCCTGGGCGCCA
>JAJYXX010000380.1 GCA_021801545.1 Chloroflexota bacterium
CAGATCCCGACGAGCACGCCGGCGATCAGCATTCCCGCCAGACCGCCTCGCTCCATCGCCCGGTGCATCCAGCCATGCGTCGCGTGAGGCGCCGCCATGGATGGACCCCAGCCCGGGAAGAAGATGTCCTTGAGCATCCAGAGCGCCATGACGAGCGCGAGGATCGCCGCGCCCCGGGTCACCAGGTGGTCCTGGCCCAGCCAGCCGAGGAAGGAGAGCAGCCCCAGGCCGATGATGAAATAGGTGATCCAGACCGCGCCGACGTAGAGCGAGCCTGCGCCGAGCAGCCGGCGGCGTGCCTCCAGGGTCGGAGAGCCGTCGGTGGTGACACTGTTGACGAGCGTGAGCGTGTAGGTCGCGAAGAGGACGAGGAGCGCGAACGCGCACGGGTTCAGGCCGTCGGCGACCCCCGACGCCAGCACGACCGGGACGGTGAGCCCGCCGAACGCCGCGGTGTCGAACGGGTTGACGGCGATCCAGGTTCCTGAGATAGCACCGACCCCCACCAGCGCGACGGCGAGCACGACCGCCGCCCGCGGCCAGTCGCCCAGGAGCGGCAGCGGCCGGGTCTCCGGGACCGGTCCGGCCGGGGTGGGGGCCGGGGCGGGAGCGTCGTGGCAGGCGGGGACGCGCTGTTCCACCGCTACGCCTCCACCCGGATGATCCCGTGCATCGTCGGACTCTCCTTGCCGCCGCAGCAGGTGTCGCAATAGACGTCGTAGTCGCCGGGCTTCGCGGGAGCCGTGAACGTGAACGTTCGCCGCGATTCGGCCGGCAGCTCCTCGCGGATCCCGAGCTCATCGCTGATGAACGTGTGCACGCCGCCCTGGAGGTGCGGCGCCGCATCCGTCGTCCAGAAGTCGATCGCGACGGTCTGGCCGGCCTTCACGGTGATCACCTGCGGCTCGAAGCCGGCCATGCTCATCCGGACCGGGATCGCGTTCGCCGTCGTCGGGGTTCCCCGCTGGCCGAGCAGGTCACCGGTGGCGAGGACGACACCAATCCCGAGCACGGCGACGACGAGCGCGCCGAAGGCAACGCCGCGCCAGCGGGTAGAAGGGCTCCGCGCAAGGTCATGAGCCGGGCGAGTCTGACGGGCGCGGCTGGCGTGGTTGCTGTTGCTCATCACGAGGTCCCTTCCGAGTGCGCTATCGTGGGCGAGAGAACGACACGCCCGTAGTTTTCGGCCGCTCTGACTCTCGCGGCACCCTCGCGGCGGCGCAAGGGGCCATTCGGCCCGGCCGGGCAGGTCATGCCGACCGATCAGGACGGCAACCTGCTGCCGGGTCGATGCGCCCGGGCCAGGGTCATTCGTGAACGCCGCCGGCCGAGTCTGGGCAACGGTGCACCCCCGTGGTGTGGGAACCAGAGCCCGTTACGCGGCGCACCTCGCCGAACCGCCAGAGCATACCGCATGGAGGAGCCCGGCCGGTGCGTCTGCCCTGTCGCGCGGGCTCCACGAGAGCGTGCATGCACAGGCCCGCCGGCAATCGCGATCTACTGCGAACGGGGCTCGACGACCGGCGATCGCCCCGACGGCCGACTCCCGCACCCACGAGCTGTAGCGGATCGCGAACAGCGCCAGCGTGATCGACGTCTCCACGGCGCGGGCGACGAGACCGAGTCGATCAAGTGCCGGTGCGAGGGCCCGCCGGAGGCGCGCGTCGTGCTCCGAGAGGTCGTTGAGCTCGCCCGCCGCCCAGTCGCCGATCGTTTCGGCCGCCACGACTCCCGACAGGATCGCGTACGAGATGCCCTCCCCGAAGAGCGGGTCGGCCGTGGCGGCCGCATCTCCCGCCAGCGCCACCCTGGCCGACGCGAGTGAACCCTGACGCAGCCCCTGCGGGATCCAGTGCCCGGCAATCCGGCCGTCACGCAGGTCGAGGCCGAGCGACCGGACGAACCGGTCGAGGCCATGCCTGAGGTTCGCGCCGTCGCGGATGCGGTACGAGCCCACTCCCACGTTCGCGTGGCCGCCCTTCGGGAAGTACCAGGCGAACCCGCCCGGGACGTCGAACGAAAGCACCGAGGTGTCGGATGGCCAACCGGGAGCGAACGGCAGGTCGACCTCGAGGGCCAGTGAGAGCCGGCGGGCCTGGCCGCCGAGTCCCAGCCGGCGGCTGAGCGTACTCGGCTCGCCGTCAGCCAGAACGACGGCGCCGGCACGCAGCCGCTCGCGGTCGGTGACGATCCAGGCGCCCAGTGGATCCTCGACGATCTCGCGGACGCGCTCGCGATCGCGGATCTCGGCACCGGCCGTTGAGGCGGCCTCGACGAGCGCATAGTCGAACCGCGAGCGCTCGACCATCGCGATGCGTGCCGCGGGCTCCCACAGGTGGATCGGCGGGACCCTCGGCCCGCGAAGCTCCACCCGTTCGACCCAGCGCTCGACGGTAGCGAGCGCCGAGGGCGGGATCAACCGCTGGGCCTTCGGCGTCAGCCCGCCGCCACAGAGCTTGGGTCGGGGGAGTCGATGCGCCTCGAGGAGCACGACGCGGGCGCCCTGCTCGGCGAGCAGTCGGGCGGACGTGCTCCCGGCCGGTCCGGCCCCGACGACGACCACGTCGAACGGCCTCATCGTTGCACCTCCTCGTGCGTCAGAGGTCCGCGATCGACACGTGCCCGACCACGAGCTGCACGGGTGCTGGTGCGGATCTCGGACCCGATGCCCTCGCGCGATCGGGCAGCGATGCAGCCGCGGTGTGCGCGAGTAGCCGCCTGACGTCCGCCGTCCGGCGGAGTCTGCAGCATGTGCGCAAGCGCTACTCGAGCTCGATCCGCTCCCGGCGGCGAGGCCGGGGCGAGGGCTCGCGCTCCAGTCGATCGATCCAGTGGTCGATGAAGGCGCGGGCGGCGAGGAGCTGCTCCTTGCGGGCGGCACGGAGATGGCGCCGGGCCTCGGGCGGGACCAGCCTGCGCACGAGCGATCCGACGCTCGGCTCCTCCCAGCGCGCCTCCATGTCGGCGATCCGCGCCTCGAGCTCCCCGAGGCGAGCGAGGAGATCCTCGGTGTCCGGCTGACTCATGTTCCTGTCCTCCATGCTTTCGGGTGGTCGCGCGGTGGGGCCGCGAAGCGGATCCGCAGGGTGTGATCGTCGAGGCTGGCCTGCGAGGCGGGTGCCTGCGCGAGGATCCGCGGCAGGACCAGGTTGCGCCGCCAAGCGCCGACCTGCAGGACCAGCTCGTCGCCGAAGCGCAGGATCTCGACGTCGTCCTTCGCGACGAACGGTAGCTCCAGACTCAGGACGATGTCAGGACCCTCGCGCCGGACGACGTACGGTGGGCCGCGGTGATAGACCGACGTCGGGTCGTCGGCCCCGAAGATCGCCGTGCCCAGGCGGCGCAGCATCTCGACGCCGACCACCTCCTGCTCGAAGAACGGGGCATCCCGGAGCGGGACGGGGGCGAACGCCTCCTCGACCAGCGGCCGGTAGCCGCGCTGGGACGCCTCCCATGTGGCGAAGTACCCGCCGACGTCAGGCGGCAGGACGCGGTTGCAGATGACGAGGTCGGTCGGGAAGCCGTACAGGTGGACGTAGGTGAAGGAGCGCTGGGCCTCCTTGATCACCATCTTCTCGAGGTTGAGGACGACCCGGATCGACGCGAGATCCGGATCGGAGAGCAGGGCGCGCACGTGGTCGACACGGCGGAAGAGGTCCTCGGCGGCCGTGTAGACCGAATTGCCAGGCATCGGCATGCCGACGACCCGGCTCACGAGCGGGTTGGCCAGCCGCGCGACCTGGCGGGCGGCCGGGTAGACCTTGTCCATCCACCAGCGCAGCGCCTCCGGCAGCGCGAGGAGGCGGAGCGTCTCACCGGTCGGCGCGGCGTCGACGACGATGACGTCGTATAGGCCTCGGTCGTGGTGCTCGGCGATCCAGAGCAGATTCGCGACCTCGTCCATGCCGGGCAGGACGGCCAGCTCCTCTGCCATCACCTCATCGAGACCGCGCCACTCGAAGACTCGGGCGATGTACTCCTGGATCGTGCCCCAGTAAGTCTCGACGTTATGGTAGATGTCCGACTCCTGGGCCCAGAGGTTCGGACCGATCCGCACCGGCTCGGGGTCGAGCGGGCGATCGAACGCGTCGGCGAGGCTGTGGGCGGGGTCAGTCGAGATGACGATCGTCCGATAGCCGCGCTCGGCGGCCAGGAGGGCCGTCGCGGCGGCGACGCTCGTCTTGCCGACACCGCCCTTGCCGGTGTGGACGATGATCCGCGGCCGTCCCGGCCGGCCGGGTTCCGTCGGCCCGCCGTTCGAGTCGCGCTCGACTGCCCCGGCCTGCCGCGTCTACTCGCCTGCGTCCGTCATCGTCGCTCTCGACCCTCGCGTCCGTCCCTTTCGGTCCCCGTATTGACGTCTCGCCGCGGGGGCGCCACATCATGCGGTCCGGTCGGCTTCTGGCGCTCCGGCCCGGGAAGCGCGGGCCGGTCGTCGATGGTGATCCGAATGCTAATCGACGCGCATGATGACGTCCTGAATCCCAGCTGAGAGATGCGGCGAGACGTGATCGGCGATCGCGCATCCGGACCGGATCCCTGCCCCGCCGAGCGCCCGGCCCGCCGCGTCACCCTGCCACCATCGCCTCGTTGCCTGACGCGAGCGGCGGAGCGCCGACGGGCACGCCATCGTGCCTGGGAACCTGCGGCCAGAGCGCATGGGCCGATCGCGCGACTGTCAGGACTGCGGGCGCTGGACGAGCTGGTAGCCGGCCTGCTCCCAGGCGATCATCCCGCCGTCGAGCTCCCAGACGTTCGTGTAGCCGAGGGCGCGCCGGCCCAGGGCGCTCGATGGCGATCGGCGGACCGAGCGAGACATCATCCGGTTCGGTCCTCCCGTGGCGGACTCAGGCGGATCGCGACGGCGACAGAGTACTCCCGATCGCGATCGCCACGGCGGCGCCGACGATCGCCCAGAGCACCGGGATGCCGGCGAAGCGGACGAGCACCGGCAGGCCGAGCGCCGGGACGAGAAACGTCGCGGCCACCGATCCAACGGCGCCTGACGCGAGCACGAGCTGGATCG
>JAJYXX010000018.1 GCA_021801545.1 Chloroflexota bacterium
TACTCGGTCCGGCAGACCTCCCCGAGCCGCTCGTGGACGCCGAAGTCCACGGCGACCTTCGCCACGGTGCCGTCCGGCAGTACGACCCCACCGTGCGAGGTGCCGGTCTGGACGCTGACCTTGCTGACCCCGATCGCGCCGGGTGCGAGGCGGTCGAGCTCACGCCGGAAACCATCGAGGAAGGCGCGCAGCTCACCCTCGGTCGAGTTCTCCTTGCCCACCTCGCCGATCTCGCCGCCCACGCTCACGGTCACGCCGTCGGTCTCGAGCTCGCGGATCAGGGCGGTCAGCTCGGCCGCCCGCCGGTAGTTCTGGCGCTGCTGCGCGTCGAGCGTCTCCTTCGAGAGGTCGACGAGGGTCGAACTGTCGATGTCGATGTTGCGGTAGCCGGCCGCGATCGCATCCCGGCAGGCCCTGCGAATCTCCTCGGTCATCGCCTCCGGGTCGGCGGCGTATTTCTTCGCGTTGAACTGGTAGTGGTCGCCCTGGATGAAGACCGGTCCGTGCCAGTCGGCGGCGATTGCGCCCGCGAGAACGCTCGTCGCATACTCCGCGACCCGCTGGTAGGTGTACGTCTGCTCGCTCCGGGCGAGTTCGAGGACAACCGCCGCGCCGTCGTTCCTGCGGGCGGTCTCGAACACGACCCGCGCCATGTCGAACGTCTGCGCACGCAGGTTGATCGCCGGGACAGTGAGATCCGACCACTCATTCCGGGCGCGGGCCATGTAGAGCTCGTGGATGCTCGCCGAGCGGGCGCCGAGCAGCTGGCTTGCCTCCCAGACGATCCAGCGGGCCGCTTCCACGGTCGCGGGGTCCTCGCCGAACGTCGCCGTCCAGACGATGTCGCGGATGCCCCGGCCGCGGAGGGCGGGCTCGTCATCGATGACCAGCCGTTCTCCCTCGACGTGGAGGACTCCGTCGAGCAGGCCCAGGAGTTCGGAGACGGACGATGCGACGGTCGGCATGTGGACTGCGCTCCTGCAGGGTGGAACCGGGGGGTTGGATCGTCTTCGGCGCGTGGGCGGTCTTCCGGGCCGCCTTCGGCGCCCTCGCCGGGCGGCGGCTGATCGGCATCGTGCCGCCTTATGGTACGACGAGCCCGGGCGCGGCCGCGAACTCAGCCAGGTGGCGGGCACGATGGGCCTGCTCGCGCTCGAGATCAGCAGGTCGTTCTCCGATCCGCGCCGCGAGCTCGGCCATGACACCCCACGCGTAGTGCTCGAACTGGCCACGAACCGGATCCCAGGTGCTGAGGACGGCCGGACCGAGCCGCTGGACGTGACCGCCTGCGTCCCGGGCGAGCGGCCTGAGATAGTGCGCGCTCGCGATGCGCCACGGGCCGCCACTGCGCCCTGAGCCCGATCCCTCTTGCGCCACCTCCGACCCGCGCCCGACCGCCGCGAGGACGAGCACGAGGCCGAGAAGCGAGATCTGGTCGTCCGTCAGGCCGACCGGCTCAGCCCGAAGTCGCGCGAAGACCTCCTCGAGCGACCCCGCCTGCATGCCGAGGGCGAGCCCCGCGCCGGCGGCGGCGGTGGTGCCGACGCCACGCAAGCGGCCGAGCAGGACCGAATCGGGTGGTCCGGCGTCAAGGTCGCCGAAGAGCGGGCGCGTCGGGCGTTGGTCGTTCGAGCCGCGACCAGCGGGCCCGACGTCGGTCGACCAGGTCAGCGCGCGGAGCACCGCCGTCCGCTCGCCGGCCGACACGACGCCAGCCAGGACGAGAGGCACGCCGCCCTCGACGAGGAGCCCGACGAGCGCTGCCAGCTCGGCGTCGAGGACCCGGGCACGGACGAGGTCGACGATCGAGCGCAGCCCCTGCGACAGGGTCGACACGGACGAAGAGTGAGGTCCGAGCTGCACGTGTGCTCCGGCTGGTGATCTGCCGATGTGCGGGAACCGGTCGAGGCCAACGACGACGGGACCCGCAGCGTACGCAGGCCGCCCGGACGCGTCAAACGCAGGCCGGCCGCCGACGCCCGCCGAACGGACTCGACCCGACGGGCCGGACGCGCATGCCACGCCTGTGGGGTGGATACTGAAGCCATGGTGACGTTGCCGCGCCTGCGGCCCGGATGCCCAGGACGGGCGCGTCCGGCGCTCGTCCGGGGGTTCGTGCCGGCGCTCGTGCTCACCATGCTCACCGCGTGCGGCAGCCCGAACGCGACCGGCGGTGCCCCGCTCCCGACCACGCCGCCAGCCGGCCCCACTGCGGCCGCTTCCGCCCCGGCCAACCCGGCCGGCAACCCGACCACGACACCGACGGAGTCAGCCATGACGACAAGCTTCACGATCGCCAGCCCCGCCTTCGCCGATGGAACGCCGATCCCGAAGCGCCACACGTGCGACGGGGCCGACGTCTCCCCCACCCTCACCTGGGAGGGAGCACCCGACGGCACGGCCGCCTTCGCCCTGATCGTCGACGACCCCGACGCGCCTCGCGGGACGTTCGTCCACTGGGTCGCGTTCGACATCGACGGCGTCGCCGACGGCGGGCTCGCCGAGAGGATCTCGCGCACGGCGGACGCCCCGCCCGAGGGCCGCAACGACTTCGGCCGGATCGGCTACGGCGGACCGTGCCCCCCGCCCGGCCCCACCCACCACTACCGCTTCACGCTCTACGCGCTCGACCGCCAGCTCGCCCTGCGCGGCAGCCCCGCAGCCGCCGACCTGCGGGCCGCAATGAGCGGCCACGTCCTCGCCGAGGCCCGCCTCGTCGGCACCTTCCGCCGCTGAGCTTCCGACGCGCCCGACCGCGCGCGAGCCGGCAACATGCCACGGCCGGCCCGACGCCGGCCGAGCTTCTCGAACGTCGGCCCGGGAGCGACGGCCAGGACTGGCGCGGGGTACGAGCGCCGACGAGGACGGTCGTTGGCCCCGGATCGAGGCCACGATCAGGCGAACAGACGCCGCTCGCGGACGACGAGGTCGAGCCACGGGCGTTCGCGGCCGATCGTCGTCGATCGACCGTGGCCGGGCAGAACGGCCAGGTCGTCGTGAAAACGCGACAACCGGACGAGCGACTCGACCATCTGCTCGGCCGACCCGCCCGGCAAGTCGACCCGGCCCCAGCCGTTCGGGAAGAGAGTATCGCCGCTGAACAGGAGGTTCTCCTCGGCCGAGAACAGGCAGACCGAGCCCTCGGTGTGGCCAGGGGTGTGGAGCACCTCGAGCCTGATCGAACCGAACCGGATCAGGCCGCCATCGGCCAGGTCGGCCGCGGGCACCGAGGGCGGGATGTCGAACGGCGCGAAGAGCGGCTGTGGGTCGAGCAGGCGGTGACGGTCGAGCGGGTGGACGGCGATCCGGGCCCCGGTGTGCTCGGCGAGGGCGGCATTGTCGCCGACGTGATCCCAGTGGCCGTGGGTCGAGATGATCAGCTTCAGGGTCCAGCCTCGGGCCGCCAGCTCGTCGGCGATCCAGGCCAGCGACGGGATCGCGGTGTCGATCGCGATCGCCTCGCGGGTTACGGGGTCGGCGAGGAGGTGGACATTCGTGGCGAGGGGTCCGATGACCTGGGTCAGACGCTCCATTCATCCATTGTCGCAGCCCGGGCCCGGACGGCGGACCCCACTCTCAGGCCTCGAGCTTCGCCTTGATGCAGTCGAACGTCTGGCCGATCATCTTGTTCGCGGTGCCTTCGATCAGCCGCGCCCCGACACTGGCCAGGGTCCCGGCGATGCTCACGTCGGCCGTCCAGTCCATCGTCGTGCCGCCGCCGGCTCGATCGCTCAGGCGCATCGTCGCGGTCGCATCGACCGCGCTGCCCGGCGCCTGACCGTGGGCCTTGATCACAGCCTCGTCCGGCGGCGTCAGCTCGGCCATCTCGAGATCGACGACGAACCGGGCGGTGATGAACCCGACACCCACCTTCGCCCGAGCCTTGAAGTGCGTGCTGTCGACCACCTCGACCGACTCGACGCCCGGGCCGCAGCTGCCGACCTGGTTCGGGTCGAGGACGAACGCCCAGACCTTGTCGCGCGGGGCGTTGATGTCGACGGTGCCGCTGAACTTCATCGAGTCCTCCAGTGGGACGGCGTGAGACGGGAATACTACTGTCAAGCGGCGCGGCCGAGCTTGTGCGTCACGGTCGGTTGGTAAACCGAGCGTGATCGAGATGGACATACCAACCGGGCATGACGCACAAGCGGCCGAGCCAGCGGGTGATGGAACCGCACGTGGAGACTCGGACGGTTCACCGGAGGCGCGGTCCGGGAAGCGCCGCACCTCACACGGGTCGCCAGGTGACGAGGCCGAGCAGCAGCGGACGCTGGTCGCGCAGCCCCACCCGCCCGTCGCGCTCGACCATCCGCTCGCGGAGGGCGGCCAGGAAGCGGTGGTCCTTCTCGCCGCCCTCGGCGGTCCAGAGCTGGCGGCGGAGGAAGCCCACGAGCGCCTCCTCGCTCTCAAACGCGCGTGGCTGGCGCTCGCTCAGGCGAACCTCGAACGGCCGGCCGCGCGCGATGAGCAGGGAGAGGAACTCGCTCAGGGCCGGCAGCGGGACCCGCTCCTCGCCGTGGACGATCGGCCAGAACGGATCGGCGATGGACGAGGGCTGGCGCTCCATGAGGACGGCCGCACACAAGCGGCCCGCGGCGGCCTCCATCGCATCGAGGAACGGACCGATCTGCTCGACGTCGTAGCCGAGATGAGCGATGAGCGCGACGTCGGCGCGCGGCGGCTCGGCGATCGGCGCGCCGGTCGTCGGCGCGTCGGGCGGCCAGCCGCCCTGGATGATCCGGACGTTCGGGATGCCGTATTCCGTCATCCCCGCCTGGAGCGCCTCCGCCATCCCGTTCGACGGTTCCACCGCGATCACCTCGCGGGCGAGGAGCGCGAGCGGGAGGGCGTAGCGGCCCGCTCCGGCCCCGATGTCGAGCCACGTCTCGCCGGGCGCGACGAGCGCCCGGAGCTGGTCGAGCGTCGGCTCGTCGGTGCGACGCGGATCGGCCTGGAACTGCGCCGAGACCGGGCCATAGAAGTCGCTCGGGTCGGGGACCTCGCGGAACCGCTCGACCTG
>JAJYXX010000265.1 GCA_021801545.1 Chloroflexota bacterium
TCCCGGAATGTCGCCCACGACCTGCCCGCAGTGCGGTGGCCGGGGCGAGGTGCGGACCGTTCGCCAGACGATGCTCGGCCAGATGGTGAACGTCGCCACCTGCCCGCGCTGTCGGGGCGAGGGTCGGATCATCGAGACGCCCTGCCCGACCTGCAAGGGTGACGGCCGGACCGAGCGCCGCAGGAAGCTCCGCGTCTCGATCCCGGCCGGGATCGACGAGGGTCACCAGATCCGCCTCTCGAACGAGGGCGAGGCCGGGCCGCGCGGCGGGCCGCCAGGCAGCCTGTACGTCGCCGTCCACGTGGCGCCCCACCCCTCGCTCCGGCGCGACGGGACCGAGCTCTTCCACGAGCTCGAGATCTCGATCGCCCAGGCGGCACTCGGGACCCGGGTGAAGGTACCGACTGTCGAGGGCGAGGAGGAGATCGAGATCAAGCCCGGCACCCAGCCCGGCACCGAGCTCCGGCTGCGCGGGCGCGGCGTGCCCCACCTGCGCCGGCCGGGGGTGCGCGGCGATCTCCACGTCTTCGTCAAGGTCGTCGTACCGACGAAGCTGAGCAAGGCCCAGCGCGCGCACCTCGAGGCATACGCGGTCGAGGCGGGCGAGCCGGTGAACCGCGACGGCAGCGGCAGCGGCCTTTTCGAGCGGGTCCGCGATGCTCTTGGCTGAGCAGGCCGCTGCACCCGTGGCCGAGCCCGTGGTCGGGCCTCCGGCCGACCCCTGGGACGAGGGTCTCGCGGCCGACGGCGCCTGGCTCGAGCTCTCGGTCGCGGCCGACATCGAGGCGGTCGAGGCGGTCGGCGAGATCCTCGCCCGTCACGCGCCGGGCGGGACGAGCGTCGAGCCGGCGTTCGAGCTCGTCGACGAGGGGCTCGGGGCCCGGGTCGACCCATCGCGGCCGGCGATCGTGCGGGCCTACCTGCCGGCGCTCGATCGCGCCGCTGCCCGGGCGGCCGTCGGGTCGGTGCGCGTGGCGCTCGGTCATCTCCAGGCGTTCGGGCTCCGGCCGATCGGCGAGCTCGAGGTCTCGGTCGTCCACGAATCGGACTGGGCCGAGGCGTGGAAGCGCCACTTCCTGGTCCTCCGGGTCGGCCGCCGGATCGTCGTCCGCCCGACCTGGCGGCGTCACCGGCGAGCGCCCGGCGACGTCGTCCTTGCCCTCGATCCGGGGATGGCGTTCGGGACCGGGCTCCACCCGACGACCCGCCTCTGCCTCGAGGGGATCGAGCGCTGGGCCGACGCCGGGCTCCTCGGCGTGGGCGGCGCCCGGAACGGCCGCGCCCGCCTGCTCGACCTCGGCTGCGGCTCAGGGATCCTGGGCATCGCGGCCGGTCGGCTCGGCGCCGGCGAGGTCCTCGGTCTCGACACGGACCAGATCGCGGTCGAGGCGACGCTCGCCAACGCGCGCCGCAACCGGCTCGCCCGGGTGATCGCCGCCCGCCGCGGCAGCCTCCCGGTCGGTGGGCGGGAGGGCGGGCGGGGGGCTGGTCAAGGCGCGCCGTCCGGTCGTCCGGGCGCGCCGTTCGACCTGGTCGTCGCGAACCTGATCGCCTCGCTTCTGGTGGCCCTCGCCGAGCCGCTGCGCGACGAGCTGCGGCCGGGCGGGCGGCTGCTCGGGTCGGGGATCTTCGTCGACCGCGAGGCCGACGTCCGGGCGGCCTTCGAGCAGGTCGGCCTGCCGGTCAGCGGGCGCTGGGCCGAGGGCGACTGGGTCGCCCTCGAGGCGGTCCGCGCACGATGACCCGCCAACGAGACCGGTCGATCGGGTCGCTCCTGGACTCGCGCCCGGCGAGGAGCGCTCAGGCGCCGACGAGCCGGCAGCCCGACACCGGCACTGCCGCCCCTGCGACCGCCCCCGCCGTTGGTCCGTTCTCGCCTCGGCGCGTCCGGACCGCCGCGATCACGAACCTCGGCTGCAAGGTGAACCAGTCCGAGATGGAGGCGGCCAGCCGGTTCCTCCGGGCCGGCGGGGTGACGCTCGTCGACGACGATCGCCCGGCCGACCTCTACCTGATCAACACCTGCACGGTCACCTCCACCGCCGATCAGAAATCCCGCCAGGCGGTGCGGCGCGCCCGCCGGGCGAACCCCGACGCGGAGATCGTGGTGACCGGCTGCTCGGTCCAGGTCGGGCCGGAAGTGTTCGCGGCCGTGGATCCGGCCGCCCACCTGGTCGACAATCTGGCGAAGGAGCGCCTGCCGGCCGAGCTCGCGGCGCTGGCCGGGCTCGACGAGGCCGGCGAGGGTCCGCTCGGGCGGGCGCTGCCGACGCTCTCCGGGGTCGAGGTGGCGGAGGGTGCCCCGGCCGACGGGCCGGGTTGGCTGAACGGCATTCACTTCGACGTGATCGCGGACGACCGGACGGTGGTCGACCGGACCCGGGCCTTCATCAAGGTCCAGGACGGCTGCTCGTTCTACTGCACGTACTGCATCATCCCGCGCGCCCGCGGTCACGAGCGCTCGCTCCCGCCCGACGTCGTCCTGGCCGACGTCCGCCGGGCGCTCGCCGCCGGGCACCGCGAGATCGTCCTGACCGGGATCAACATCGGGACGTACGACGGCGGGGCCTCGGAGCGCGGGTCGCGCGGCGCACACCGCTGGGCGGCGCTGACGCTGGTGGGGCTCGTCCGGCGGATCCTCGACGAGACGGACGTCGAGCGCATCCGTCTCAGCTCGATCGAGCCCCAGCACGTCGACGACGAGCTGCTCGAAGTCTGGGCGGAGGCGCCGAGCCGCTGCCTGCCGCACCTCCACCTGCCGCTCCAGTCGGGCGACGACGGCGTGCTCCGGCGGATGGGCCGCCGCTACGACAGCGCCGGCTACGCGGCGGTCGTCGAGCGGGCGCGGGCCGCGATCCCCGACCTCGCCGTGCACGCCGACGCCATCGCCGGCTTCCCGACCGAGGACGAGGGCGCCTGGCAGCGGAGCATCGCGTTCATCCGCTCGCTCGAGTTGGCCGGTCTCCACGTGTTCCGCTACTCGGCGCGGTCGGGGACGCCCGCCACGCGGATGGCCGGTCAGGTCGACGAGGCAACGAAGCGCCACCGGGCGGCGGAGTTCCTGGCGCTCGGCGCCGAGTGCCGGGCCCGCTTCGCGGCGCGCCAGATCGGGGCCGAGCTGTCCGTCCTCTTCGAGACGCGACTGCCCGACGACCGCTGGCTCGGCCATGCCGGGAACTACGTCGCGGTCGCCGTCCCGCCGCCCGGCGCCGACCGGCTCGGCAACGCGATCGGCCGGGTCCGGGTGACCGGGATCGACCCTGTCGTGGCCGATCGGGTCGTCGGGCGCCTTGTCTCCCTCGATCGCCCCAGCGGAGGATCGCATGGCTGACTGCCTCTTCTGCCGGATCGTCGCCGGCGAGGTGCCCGCGGAGATCGTCCACGCCGACGACCTCGTCGTCGCGATCCGGGACATCTCGCCGCGCGCCCCGACCCATCTGCTCCTCCTGCCGCGCCGGCACATCGCCTCCGCGACCGAGCTGACGGAGGCGGACGGCGCGATGCTCGGCCGGCTGTTCGCGGTCGGAGCCGAGCTGGCCCGGCGCGAGGGTCTCGCCGAGCGCGGCTACCGGCTCGTGACGAACGTCGGGCGCGAGTCGGGCCAGTCGGTGAATCATCTCCACGTCCACCTGCTCGGTGGCCGGCGGATGGGCTGGCCGCCGGGATGAGCGCCCAAGCGGCCGCCGGCGGTCGTGTTCGCTCGGCCGCCTGCCTTCGCGCCCGCCTGCCTGGCTCCGCCATCGCCGCCCTCGGGCTCGGCCTCGCCGTCGCGCTCGCCGGCTGCGGGATCGCGGCCCCGAGCGCGCTCCCGGTCCTGAGCCCGAGCCCGGTGCCCCAGGCGAGCCTCTCAGGCTCGATCGAGCTGACCCGGGGGCTCGTCGAGTCGGCCCTGAAGGCGTCAGACTTTGGGCTGATCCGTCCCCAGGTGCCGTTCCGGCCACCCGAGGGCCCGGCTCTCATCGACATCCCACGGGCCGTTTTCCAGGTCGTTCTCGGTCAGGACCCGAACGGCAGGTTCCTCGTCATCTACGAGTTCCCCGATTCGCCAACCGCCTACGCGGCTGGTCTCGCCCAGGCGCGCTGGCTCGCGAGCGGGCCGGGCGCGATCCAGTTCCCGCTCGACGCGCAGCATGTCGTGCGCCAGGTCGGGACGACGCTCGTCACGTTCAGCTGGTCGCCCTCGAACTCGACCGACCCGCGGACAGGCGAGATCGCGCTCGCCCTCGGGACGGTGGGGCAGGGGATCCCCGTCCAGCGGTAGGGCGGGGCCCGGTTGCGCGCGGGCGCGATCAGCCTCGTCGCCCGCCGCCTTTGTCGCCCGGCCGCCCGCCCCCGCCGCCGTTGCGCCCGCCCTGTTCGCCCTCCGCGCGCCCGGCTTCCTCGACGGCGACCCAGGCCCGGACCTGATCGCGCTTCACCTTGAAGGTGTGCGTCCGGGGGAAGTCGGCGGCCGGCCAGAGCCGCCAGCCATCGACCCGCTGGTGGACCGCCAACGTCGCGTTCGCCGCCCGAACGGCCGCGTCGATCTGGGCCCGAACGGCCTGCGGGTCGTCGCCCAGGCCCTCCGGGCGCGCAGCCGGGATGTCGCCCGAGCCGGGGAGGCGCGGGCCGTCGGGGGCGAGCACGACCGCTTCGATCCGCCCGGGACGTGTCTCGAGCACGACCGACTCGCGAATCCCGGCGACGCGGAGCGCGTTCTCGACATCCTCGGGGAACACGTTCAGGCCGTTGGGCAGGACGATCATGTCGCGCGTCCGGCCCATCAGGATGAGCCGCCGGCGGGAATCGAGACGGCCGGCGTCGCCGGTGTGGAGCCAGCCCTCCTCGTCGAAGGCGGCGGCGGTCGCCTCCGGGTCGTGCCAGTAGCCCTTGAAGAGCGCCGGCCCGCGCAGGAGGATCTCGCCGTCCGGGGCGATCCGCAGCTCGGACGGTGGGACCGGGCGCCCGACGGTGCCCGGGGCGTGATCCCGGGGCGTGTTGCAGGTGCCGAAGCCGCACTCGGTCGAGCC
>JAJYXX010000135.1 GCA_021801545.1 Chloroflexota bacterium
CGATGTCGAGCTCGGCGCGGAGCGCCGCGAGCGGCGTTCGAAGCTCGTGGGATGCCATCGCCACGAACAGGCGCTGGCGCTCAACGGATTCGGCGATCCGGTCCAGCATCCCGTTCAGGGTGAGTGTGAGCCGTCCGACCTCGTCCATTCGAATGGGCGGGGGGAGCCGCCGATCGAGGTTTCCCGGACCCAACGTCGCGGCGACGTCGATGAGCCGATCCACAGGCCGAAGTGCGCGTCCGGCCAGCAGCCAACCACCAAACAGCGAAGCCGTGCCGACGGACAGGCCGACGCCCAGGAGGAGGCGTGCCAAAGCGGCCTGGGTGTCTTCGACGGGCTGAAGGTCAGCCCCGGTCACCACGAGCGTGCCGTCAGGGGCCGTCTGGGTCTGTACCAGATAGTGACGGCCGCCGGTGTCGAGGACGCCATTGATGGGCCGGATGCCTGCCGGTGTGTCGTTGCTGGCGTCCACGAGCGAGCCATCCGCCGAGAACAGCGCAGCGAACACTCCGGGTGCTTCTCGATTGGCCTCCTGGAGCCCCGCCGTACCGTTGTTTTCGAGCGAGCCGAAGACTCCGGTCGCCCTGGTCCCGAGGGTGGTCTCGAGCGAGCCTTGGAGGGCCGCGCCCATCTGCCACCAGACGAACAGCCCCACGATGAGCAGTGTCAGGATCACGCCCGCCCCGTAGCTCACCGCCAGGCGCGAGCGAATGCTCATGGGCGACGAACCGGGCCGCGCACGGGTCGGAGGGCGTACCCGACGCCGCGCACCGTCTCGATCCAGGGCACCCCAGGGTCGGACCCGAGCGCCTGCCGAAGTGACCGGACATAGACGTCGATGATGCGCGGGTCGCCGTCGAACGCCCAGTCCCAGACCTGATCGAGGATCTGGGTGCGGGTGAGGACTTGATCTGCCCGGCGCGCGAAGAACTCGAGTAACGAGAACTGGCGGCCCTTCAGGCCGAGGTCGCGCGAGCCGACGGTGGCGCGGTGAGAGGCTGGATCGAGCTGGAGCTCACCGACAACGATCTTCGTCGGTCGGTCGCTCGGCCCACGTCGATCGAGCGCCCGAAGCCGCGCTTCGAGCTCAGCGAAGGCGAACGGCTTGACGAGATAGTCGTCCGCCCCGACGTCCAGCCCGCGCACCCGATCGGTCACGGCGTCGCGGGCCGTCAACATCAGGACCGGGCTCCAGTCTCCCGACGCCCGCAGCTCCCGGCACAGGGTGAACCCGTCCCCGTCCGGAAGCATCACGTCGAGGATCAGGACATCGTGCCTGGTCTCGGACAGGAGATAGCGCGCCTCCTCGACCGTTCCCGCGATATTGACGGTGTGCCCTGAGCGACGCAGGCCGCGCACGACCACCGAACGAAGACGTTCGTCGTCTTCGAGCATCAGGATCTTCACGGCGACATCGTGCGTCTGGTCCATGAATCCTGCATGAATCGGACCGAACTCCGAGATTCACCGGAGACTCACGAGGGACGGCGCAAGGTGCCCTCGGCGATCGGGCAGATGTCCCGATCACGAACAGGAGGCTGAGCCATGAAGCTCAATCGACTCCGCACCCCGGCGCTCGCCGCCGTGGCTGTCCTGCTGATCTCCGGTGCGGGGATCGCGTTCGCCGGCAGCCCGGCACTGTCGGCCCCGGTGACCCAGGCGACCCAGGTGGAGCCCGTCGGCCCCGACACCGACACGCTCCAGGCGGGTGACCAGACCACGCCGGATGTCGCCGGCGCCGCCGAGGCGGCGGGCACCGAGCCCGCGGGCACCGAGCCGGCGGGCACCGAGGCCGATGGTCCGGGCGGCCATGCGGACCCAGCAGACCAGAACGTCGACCACCAGTTCGACGGCGAGGAGTAACCTCGGCAGGTCTTCGAACCAGGCGGATCGGCGATCTCCACCAGGGTCGCCGGTCCGCCTCTCTGGGCCTTTGGCGTGGGTTCATGGCGAGTGGCGACGCCTGCGGCAGCGGTGAGCGCTGCCGGCGAGACGGACGTGATCGACGAGGCTGGCGTACATGAATGGCGACGACCTGCAGCAGCGCGCTCGTGTACTCTGGTGTCGTCGTTGGCCACGAGCCTGATGACATGTCGACCCTCGCGTCGGTACGCTCGCCTCGCTGGGGGAGTAGCTCAACGGTTAGAGCACCCGCCTTATACGCGGTCGGTTGGTGGTTCGAGTCCACCCTCCCCTACCAGCTCCGCTCGTCCACGCGTCCCGATCTGCACCGCGCTCGGCCAGCCGGTCCGACCGCGCGAACAGCCGCGCTGTGATCCGGGCACGGTAGCGCCCCGCGATACAGCAGCGAGAACCGGACCGCACCGGCCCGCGGGCGTTGCTCGCCCTGACGCCGGAGCCTGAAGCCGGCCCGACGCTCGATGAGCGAGGCGAGGGTTCCTCCCGTGGCTTGACCGGCCGCCGCCGGCGCGGTCTCGGCTACGGTCGCGTCTTCGGCGGCTGCGGCAACCCGGCCAGGGCGGCCTCCTCCTCGCCGATCCGCGGCTCGATGAGGTGCGGGCCGAGGTCGTTCTCCTCGTAGAGCGTCGGTTCCTCGGCCAGCTCGAGGGCCTCGTCCGGGTCGAAGGGCCCGACCGGGATGTCCTCGAGATCGGCGATCGGGTGTTCGATCGCCGGCGGTTCGACGGGTCCCGCAAAGGCATGTCTCCTCTCCGGGGAGCGCGTGGCCCGGACGTGAATCGGGGCCGGGCGACCAACGGCAGCCTTGGCGGGCGATGTGGCGACCGCCGGCTGCATCACCGCCGGTCGCATCCGCGCTCGGAGGCAGGCGAGGGACCTGATCGTCAGGCCGACCCCGACCACCAACCCGCTGGTGAACACGGTCAGAAGCGTCAGCGCTCGCATCGCACACCGCCTCTCCGCTATCTCGGGCCGCCGGCAACCTCCGCCGGCCGGGGATGACATCTTCGCCCGCCTCCGCCCGGGGGTCCAGTGCCGAAGTGCCCGGCTCGTTCCGACCGGCGGTCGTTCCCTGGCGCGATCGGACCGATCGACCCCCGTCGGGCCCGGACGTCCGGGCCACCGTCCGAGGGCCACCCGTACCATGGAAATGGGCCGGGGGCGGGTCCATGCTCAGGGTCACGCCGGAGCTTCATGTCCCCGAGGGAGACCGATCGGTGCCCCTGGTTCAGCAGCGCACAATACTCGGCCACGCCGGCCCGCGGCTCGCCGTGCTCGTCGTGGCGGCGGGCATCATGGCCCTGCTCGCCGGGCCGGTCGCCGCGGTCTCGGGACCAACCGGCCTCTCCGCTCCATCCGTCTCGCCGCGCACCGGCACACCCACGACGCCGATCACCTTCGAGGTGACGTACACGAACCACGAGGGCTCCGAGCCCGCGTCGGTCAGGGTCGTCATCGATGGTGACCGGCTCGCGATGTCGGCCCAGGGCAGCGGCTGGAAGGAGGGCGTCCGGTTCACGCTCGTGAGGACGCTGCCGGTCGGGTCGCACACGATCGCGTTCGAGGCTGCCGACTCCAGGAAGTTCACCGATTCGATCGGCGCCGGTACGGTGGTGATCGCGACGCCGACCGCGACCCCGACCGCGACGCCGACTCCGACCGCGACGCCGACGCCGACCGCGACTCCGACCGCGACGCCGACTCCGACCGCGACCCCAACGCCGACCCCGACCGCGACCCCAACGCCGACCCCGACCGCGACGCCGACTCCGACCGCGACCCCAACGCCGACCCCGACCACAGCGGGCGGCAACGTCTCGGGTACGGATTCGGCCGGCTCGACCGGGTCGGGTGATCTTGGCCCCGGCGGCGGCGACGGGGGATCGGGGGGATGGCCAGGCCCGGGTGGCACGGCGGATGGCGCGGTGGCAGCCGACCGCGCCGCCGGCGGTTCGGGGACGACAGCTGATCCTGGCGGCCCCTCGACGGCGCTGCGTGACGACGTCCGATCGGGCGGTCTGCCGGGCGTCCCATCCGCCGGCCTGCCGGGCGGAGCAGCGCACGACGGGGCCGCGTTGGACGGCATCTCGCTCGACGCCGCTGCGTCCGGCGGACCCAGCGACCAGGAGCGCTCGGAGACCGCATTCCGCGGCGGATCCACCGATGGGGGCGCTCATCCCGCGACCCTGTCGCCCGGCCTGCGCGCGCTCGGCCTCGGGGGGCCCGAGATCCCGCTCGCCGTCCGCCTCGCCGTCCAGACGATCGTGACGACCGGCGGCGTCACCCTGGCGATGGCGCTGTTCGCCTTCAGGAAGCGTCGCCGCGATGGCGAGCAGCCTGAGCCGGACGAAGTGCTCCGCTCGAAGGCGGCGCGGATGACACCCCCGGTCGCGAGTTCGACGCTCGTACCGGACAGCGGCCCGTTCTTGCCGGCGCCGGCCGCTGCCCCCGCGTCCGGGCCGGCGGCCGAGGAGATGGCACTGCCGCGCTGGCGGCGTCCCTCTCTCATGCAGGCGCGCAAGACCGACCCGCTCCGCTCTGCGTCGGTCCACCAGAGCCTCACGTTCGACCACGGTGTCGTCGACCCGCTCGAGGGGCGCGAGCGACGGCGGCTCCGCTATCGTCTCGTCCGGCTGCTCGATCAGCCCGACGAGCTCCGCGGCAACGAGATCGGCTTCCTCGACGAAGGCGACGAGGTCCAGCTCCTCCAGCAGGCGGGCGCGTACTGGCTCGTCCTCTGTCCCGACGGGAGTCGCGGCTGGCTCCACAAGATGACGCTCGGCGAGGTGGTCGAGGACGACCTCCCGATCCCCCTGGATGCACGGCGCCGCTCATTCGGTGGCGACGCGGGCACGGCCTCACCGACCCAGCCGGCTCGGCCGGCTGACCCAGCCGACTCGGCTGGCAGCGCCGGATCGGCAGATGCGCCGAACGAAGTCGACGACGACGTCCTCCGGGCGCTCCTCTCGCCGCGCCGGACCGGCTGAGGCCGCGCGGGGCCGGAACGTCCCTCGGGCGAGGCTGTCAGTTGCGCTCCCGGCGCAGGACGACGATGTGCTGATGGGCGATGTTCGGCACGAACGAC
>JAJYXX010000106.1 GCA_021801545.1 Chloroflexota bacterium
CCGATGCCGGCGCGCTGGTCGGACTCTGGGAGGTCGTCCCGCCGCAGCCCAGGACCAGGACCAGCGGCAGGGTCACCAGAAGCGTCGTTCTCCTCCCCCAGGATGCTGTCGCTCTTGCCATGTAGCTCCCTTCCTTCCCTTGCTTCCTTCCTCTGCCCGTGGGCATCCGCACTACGGCACGAGAACGGCGCGGCCCCGGATCTTCCCGGCGTTGAGGTCGCGCAGCGCCTCGTTCGCGTGCTTCAGCCCATACTCCCGGACGGCCAGCTTGACCAGGCCACGGTCGGCCAGTGACATCAGCTCGTTCAGCTCGGCCCAGGTGCCGACGAGATTGCCGATGATGTTGCGTTCGGTGATGATCATGTCGACGGCCGGGATATTGATGTTCTCGCCGTAGCCGACGATGTAGTAGTTGCCCATGGCGCGGGTCATCGCCAGCCCGAGTGACGTCGTACCGTGCTCGCCGACGAAGTCGATGACGGCCTCCGCACCATTCCCCGAGGTGAGCGACAGGACGGAATCGAGCGCGCCTTCGTCGGCCTTGACCAGATGGTCCGCGCCACACTCCTTGGCCAGGGCAAGCGACAGGTCCGAACGGTCGACGACGATGATCTCGGCCGCGGACATCGCCTTGAGGCACTGGATGCCGATGTGGCCGAGTCCGCCGGCGCCGATGACGACGCAGTACTGGCCCGCGACCAGCTCGCGTGACGCCCTCTTCGCCACGTGGTAGGCCGTCAGGCCGGCATCGGCGTAGGCCGCGACTTCCTTCGGCGCCAGCGTCGCGGGCAGCTTCACAAGGCTCCGCACCGAGGTGGCCAACGCCTCCGCGTACCCGCCGTTCGAGTCCAGGCCGGGGAACCGTCCGGGTCCGTGCATGTCGTGGCCGCGACGGTTCGTCAGGGACAGCCCGTCGGTGATCTTGGGGTGGACGATCACCGGGTCGCCCTTCTTGAGGCCGTCGACCTCGCTGCCCATCTCCTCGATCCAGCCGGCGTTCTCGTGGCCCATGATCAGCGGCAGCAGCCCCTGCCCGGTGGGGTCCATGTGGGGGCGCCAGACGCCTTCGATGATGTGCAGGTCCGTCCTGCAGACACCGGCGCCGCCGATGCGCACGATCACATCGGATGGAGTGCTGATCCTGGGATCGGCGACGTCCTCGTAGTCGACCCAGCTCGACGCAGTCAGGTCTTCATCGTAACGGTGCAAAACCTGTGCCTTCATTCCGAGCACCTCTCCCGCTGTCGCTCGCGCTGTCTGCCGTCCGGACCGCAACCCACTGACCGTGGCGCGCGCGAACGTCGAATTCGCACGCGAAGGGTTCGTGGCCGGCCGGACCTGAGGGAGCCAGCAGGCACCCGCACAGGCTCACGCCGGATGCCCCTTCGTACCCGTTGGGCCGGGCCGAACGCATTCCGCCTCCTCGGTCCGAGCTCCGCGGTCGCGAGGACGTCGCGCCGCGTCGCCAAGCGCCCGGCCGGGCGTTGTCGCCAACATCCCGACCGGGCGCGCAGAGGAGCAGAAGGCTAGTGAAGAGGTGGGGCGCCTGTCCAGCGGATTTCAGATACTGCGAACCTGCGCCTCCGGGAGACGCAGGAACGACACTCAGGAGTCGGCGCGCCTGCCTGCGAGCACACTCGAGGATCGTCGGGCAGCGGCCACGACCAGGCCAACCAGACGGTCTGGCTCGAACTCGAACTGCTCTGGCGGCAGCCCCACGGCGATTGCCGCCGGCGGCCGGCCCGCGGGCGTGACAATCGGTGCGGCGACGCACGTCAAGCCCGGCACCCCCTCCTCGAGGTCGAGCGCGAACCCACGGCGGCGTGTCAGCTCGAGGGACTCGACAAGGATGTCGCGCCGCGTCACCGTGCGCGGCGTCAGGGACACGAGAGGCCAGTCATCGAGCAGCTCGCCCACCTGTCGCCGGTTCAGTCTGGCCATCAGCACCTTGCCGAGCGCCATCGTGTGGGCGGGTCCGCGAAGGCCGGCCCGCAGCAGGCGCTGATGCTCGGCACCGGGGAACGACTGGGCGGCGGCGATGGTGATCTCCCTGCCAACCAGGCGACCGATGACAGCCACCCCCCTGACCGCTGCGGCCAGTGCGGCCAGCTGGCCCGCGAGCTCGGGAAACGGGTCGAGGCGTCGATCAAGGCGTGACAAGAGCTGCGGCAGGCGGTCGCCGAGCGTCAAGGAACGATTGGCTGTTCGGACCAGGTAACCTTCGTCCAGCAACGTGTTCACGAGGTGGTACGTGGTGCCCAGCGTGAGGCCGAGGCCGGCGGCCAGCGCTTTCGGATAGACCTCGTCATGCTCGGCGACGAACTCCAGGACGCGAAGAGCGCGCTGTACCGTCGAGAGGGCGTCGCGATGGAGAGATCCGCTCTCGTCCATGCCCGGCTCAGGACCCATGCTCGTGGGGACCTCGCTGCATCCCCCAAGACTCTGCAAGGTTAGCGCAGCCGTCAACGCCCCAAGCGGCCGCCGCCATGACCGACCGGTGCTCGTCGCTGGTCCTCGCTGCAGGCCACCTGACAGCGCGACCTGACCCCTTCGTACCAGGCGCCACCCGGACCAGCGCGCCGTTTCGCGAGTCGCCCGGATCGCCGATGGTGCAGCTGTCTGCGACCCGCACTTCAGAGGATCCACGGGTGAGCCGAATCGATCCGCTCGCGGAGCTGAGCTCCGTGGCAGAGACGCGCGCCAGCCGGCCTCGGCGCGCGTCCCTGGGTTCAGACTGGCAGCTGGCATGATCTCGAGCGTCGGTCGGGTCCTGCGGCTCGTGTTCCAGCGACCGGCTCCGGAATCGGAGGAAACGGCGCTCCCGGTCAACGAGCCGCCGGCGCAGCCCGAGGTCGAGTTCTCCGCCTACGGCGAGGACTACCGCGTCTACGGCCGGATCCGGCTGGCTGCCGAACGACTCTCCGACATGCTCAACGCCCACGACGACGTGCTGCTCGTGTCCGTGCTCGTCGAGAGCCTCGGCGACGGACGTACGTATGCCGTGGACGAGGTCGCGATCCCGCGCGACGAACTCCTGATCGTCGAGGCACTCGGGCCGCGAGGCAACCCGCAACGCCGGACTCGGACCCGTCCATACCCGCTCGCAGTGAAGCTCGGCCCCTACGAAGTGCGCGGTTATGTCCACGTGACGCCGGGATCAGACGTCCTGAACGCCATCCGTCGTCGCAAACCGATGGTGCCCCTGACGGATGCCTCGATCAGCTACCTCTCCGGGGGAACGCTTCGGCGACGGGGCGGCGCGACGCTGCTCTTCAACCGGGAATGCGCGGACTGGCTGGCTCTGACCGACGACGAAGCGATCGACTTCCCCGAGCTCCCGCTTCCGGTCAGCGCAGGCCCGCTCGTGAAGGACTTCACGGGCCAGGTGCTCACGTTCCAGGAGCGCTGACCAACGCGCCTGACCGCGCAGGCGGCATCCTCAGCCCAGGGCGAAGCGCCCGAGAGCGGTCTCGGCCAGCAGCGCGCCGATCGCCAGTGAGCTCGTGGCCGCCGGCGAGGGGGCGTTCCGGACGTGGAGGACGCGCTCCGAGCCGCCGAGGTCGAAGTCGTCGAGCAGCCGGCCGTCGCGGCCGAGCGCCTGGGCCCGCACGCCGGACGGCCCGAAGACGAGCTGATCGGCGCGCAGTTCGGGGACGTAGCGCCGGATCTCGCGCAGAAACGCTGCCGCCGACCAGTCCCGCCACAGTTCGGCGAGGCCGGTCCGCCAGTAGCGGGCGGCGAGGCGGAGGAACCCCGGATACGAGACCGTGGCCGCGAGATCCGTGAGACGGACGTCGAGCCGACGGTAGCCGTCGCGGGCGAAGGCGAGGACGGCGTTCGGTCCGGCCCACACCGCCCCATCGATCCGCTTCGTCAGGTGGACGCCAAGAAACGGGAACCGGGGATCCGGAACCGGGTAGATCAGCCCGCGAACGAGGTGCCGGGCGTCGGGCGTGAGCGTGTAGTAGTCGCCCCGGAAGGGAACGATCCGGGGCGCGGTCGGGCCCGTCTCGCCGCTCAGCGCGGCGAGCCGATCCGCCCACAGGCCGCCACAGGCGATGGCATTCCGGGCCACGAGTGCACCGCGCGAGGTAGCAAGGACGATCTCCCGTGCCCGCTGTTCGATCCCCGTCACCTCCCGGCCGGTTTCGATGAGCCCGCCGCTCATGCGGACGTCGTCGGCATAGGCGTGGGCGACCTGCCGGAAGTCGACGATCCCGGCGCGCGGACTCCAGAGCGCCCGCAGGCCGGAGGCGTAGGGCTCGAGTTCCCGGATCCGCTCGGGCCCGACCGACTCGAGCCCCTCGACCCCGTTCGCCCGGGCCCGTTCCTCGAGTGTCGCCAGGCGCGGCAGCTCGTCCTCCGTCAGCGCCACGATGAGCTTGCCGGGCCGGGCGAACGGGATCCCCTTCTCCTCCAGGTACGCCTCGAGGAGCACCCTACCCTCGCGACAGAGACGTGCCTTCAGCGAACCCGGGGCGTAGTAGATGCCGGTATGGATGACGCCGCTGTTGTGGCCGCTCTGGTGGGCGGCGATGGCGTCTTCCCTCTCGAGCACGACCAGTCGAAGCCCTGGCCGCCGCTCGAGCAGGGCACGAGCGGTCGCGAGCCCGACGAGCCCAGCGCCGATAACGGCGACGTCAACGGGGGCGCTCAGCGGATCGGCGGCGACGCGCTCCGGCGGCGGCGCTGACGCTCCGCCAGGTGGGGGCATCAACCGCCGGACGCGGGCCCGAACAGCAGGGAGAGCCAGGACTCGAGCGGTGATCCTGGCGACGCCGGGACGCCGAGGCGAACGGCGGCCGAGCCCGGCGCGTCGGAGGCCAGTGGGGCCGCGTCCGGCGCGAGCACGAACGGGCGCTCGCGCCGTGTCCCGAGGCCGTAGCCGCGAGCCTGCTGCTCGATGTAGGCCTGCTTCTGGATCAGCTCCAGCTCGGCCTGCAGAGCGGCGACGGTCGTCTCGATCTGCTGGTTCTCGACGCGCAGCTGCGCCG
>JAJYXX010000321.1:0-3157 GCA_021801545.1 Chloroflexota bacterium
CTCGCTGACCCCGTAGATGCGCAGACCGGGCACGCTGCGCACCGGCTCAGACGCGGGTCTGGTACTCGCCGGTCCGGGTGTCGACCCGGATCGTGTCGCCCTCGCTGACGAAGATCGGGACCTGGACGACGAGCCCGGTCTCGGTCGTGGCCGGCTTGCGGGCACCGGTCTGCGTGTCGCCGGCGAAGCCCGGCTCGGTCTCGGTGACGACGAGATCAACCGTCACCGGCAGCTCGACGCCGATCGTCTCGCCCTGGTAGCTCGTCCGGTCGAGGGTCATCCCGTCCTTGAGGTAGTGGACCGCGTCGCCGAGCTGCTCGGCGGTCAGGTGGAACTGCTCGTAGGACTCGAGCTCCATGAAGTGGAACTCGTCGCCGTCGCGGTAGAGGAACTGGACGGGGCGGCGGTCGAGCTGGACGCGCGGCCAGCGGTCGCCGGCCTGAAACGAGCGCTCGATCGTCGTCCCCTTCTTTATGTTCCGGAGCTTGATCCGGACCTGGGCCGAACCCCGACCCATCTTGATGTGGTGGTAGTCGAGGATCTGCCAGAGCTCGCCATCGAGATCGATGACGACGCCCTTGCGCAGCTCACCGGTGGAGATCATGCGGGTGGGGCTCCTGGACTGAGGGCAGGCGGTCGGCGCAGGTCATCGTGCGGACGCGCCGGCTGGTCGGGCGTGGTCGGTGGCCCGATTGTAGCCGAGCGCGCGGCGGCCGCCACGCCGGACTGACAGAGCCGACGACCCCGGGCACGTGTCAGCCGCCGACGACGAGCGCCTCGCTCGGGAACCGCGTGAGCCGCTCGACCCGCCCGGCGGCGCCGTCGAGCAGGACGAGATCCTCGATCCGGACGCCGGTCTCGCCCTCGAGGTAGACGCCCGGCTCGACCGAGAAGACGGTCGGCGACGGGAGCGGCGCGTCCGTCGCGTGGCGGCTGATCCGCGGCTCCTCGTGGGTCGCGAGGCCGATCCCGTGACCGGTCCCGTGGCCGAACCGCGGCCCGTGGCCGGCCGCCTCGATGACTTGCCGAGCCGCGGCGTCGATCGCCCGGCCGGACGGGAGGGTCTCGCCCGCGGCGGCTCGACCGACCGCCACCTCGACCGCCTCGAGCGCGGCCGCCTGGGCGCAGGCCACGAGCTGGAAGATCGCGAGGTCGCGCTCGGGCGGATCGCCGACGAACAGCGTCCGGGTCATGTCGCTCCGATAGCCGCCGACCTGGGCACCGAAGTCGAAGAGGAGGACCTCGCCGCTCCGGACCGGGCGCTCGCCGGGTGAGCCGTGGGGCAGGGCGGCCTCCGGCCCGGCCAGGCAGGCGACGTCGAAGGCGAGCGCCTCCGCGCCTCCGGTCCGGACCAGCCACTCGAGCCGGAGCGCCAGCTCGCGCTCGGTGACGCCGGGCCGGATTTCGGGTAGCAGGGCGGCCAGGGCTCGGTCGGCGACGGCGCAGGCGGCCCGGATCCGCTCGATCTCGGCCGGTTCCTTCGTCGCCCGGTCCTCCTCCACCCAGCCCTCGACCGGCACGAGCTCGACCTCCGGGGCGGCCGCCGCCAACCGTTGCCACGCCGCATGGCTGACGAACCCGGCCTCGACGGCGACCCGCTTCGCCCCGAGCGAGGCGAGGAGCGCCGGCCAGCGGGCCGGCAGGTCGTAGCCGACTGGCTCGATCCGCGCCTCCGGCGCCTCCCGCCGCGCCTGGATCTCGTAGCGGCTGTCGGCCAGGACGATCACCTCCTCGGCTCCGACGAGGAACTGGCCCGAGTGTCCCGCGGCCTTCTCTTCGCCGGCAGCCAGAGCGAAGCCGGTAAGGTAGCGAATGTGCTCGGGGCGGACGCCGACGTAGGCGTCGAGGCCGGCGCTCGTGAGCCGGCGACGCAGGCGCGCCAGGCGCTCGGGCCGGACGGCGCGGTCGGCCTCGAGCCAGCGGGCACGGGTCTCGGCATCCGGCGGCGGGGCAAAGTCGGCCGGCCGGGGCAGGCGGGCGGTCATGGCTCGGTCATGGCTGGTAGCCGTACTTCTTCAGGTTCGCCTGGTGCTCCTTGAACGTCCTGGCGAAGGCGTGGGTGCTCGAGCCGTCGCCCTTGGCGACGAAGTAGAGGTAGCCGTCCGACGTGTCGGGAGTCAGGGCCGCGTCGATCGAGGCCAGGCTCGGGGTGCAGATCGGGCCCGGGATCAGCCCCTTCTGGCGGTAGGTCTGGTAGCCCGCGAGCTCGGGCGGGAACTCGACATCGGCCAGTTTCTGACCGAAGGGGGCCCAGAACAGGTACGCCGGCCACCGCCCGAACGGCAGCTTGGCCAGTTCGAGCGTGTCGTGGCCATAGAAGACGGTCGGGTCGGCCTGGAGGAGCATCTTGCGCCGCAGGCGGTTCTCGTAGACGCCGGCGATCAGCGGCCGCTCGGCATCGACGACCGCCTCGCGCTCGACGATCGAGGCGAGGGTCAGGACCTGGTAGAAGGTCAGGCCGCGCTCCTTCGGAACCGCCAGGCGCTCGGGCCCGACCATCTCGCGAAACCGGTCGAGGAGCATCCGGATGAACTCCTCGGGGCTCGTGTCCGGCAGGACGCGGTACGTGTCCGGGGCGAGGAACCCCTCGAGCGAGGCACCCTTCGGGAGGCCCAGCCAGGGGTAGTCGGCGAGGAGCGAGGCCGGTGGGTTCGTCGCCAGCCGGTAGAACGCCTGGACGTCCATCGTCAGGGGCAGGGTCTGGAGCTTGGCAGCGATCTGCTCGATCCGAAGCCCCTCGCGCAGACCGATCGTGACCGAGAGGTCCCTCGCCTGGAGCAGGCTCGTGACGAGCTGGTCGGGCGTCATGTTCCGGCGGAGAATGAACGAGCCGGCCTCGAGCTGGCTCTCGAGGCCGCGTTCGACCGCGATGAAGACGAACGCCCGCGGGTCGCGGAGCAGGCCGGCCTCCGCCAGGCGGATCGCGATCGAGCTCGCCGTGTCGCCGGGCGCGACGCTGAACTCGACCTGCGCCGGATCCGACGAAGCGGCCGTCAGCAGATCCTGCCCGAGGTCCTCGCGCACGAGGTCGGCCACGAACGGCACCCGGAGCGCGCCCGGGTTGCCCGCCGCCCAGTCGACGACCGCCCCGGCGACGATCGGGCGCAGGGCCGTCAGACCGGCCACGATGACGACGAGCGCGAGGACGAGCGCAAAG
>JAJYXX010000321.1:3257-4986 GCA_021801545.1 Chloroflexota bacterium
CCGGCGAGGGCCCGCCGTGCCTCGTCGAGTGACCGGCCGGCGACCTCGCGCCGGATCGCGGCCTCGTCGACCTGCCGGACGACGCGGGCCGTCGCGCTGACCGGGAAGGCGGCCGCCACGCCACTCGCCTCGGGCGCGTCGAGCTCGACCCGCGACGACCCGGGGACCAGCTCGTAGCCCGGCGGAACGGCGGTCCGCAGGCGCTCCTCGCCGACCGCACGGACGGCTGCCGGGTCGACAACCGTCAGGCTGCCGGTCGCCGAGAACGCGAGGTCGAACGTGGCGACCTCCTGGCCCACCAGCGTCGTCGGATCGACGCTCGGGACCGGATCGGTTCGCGACGCCGTCGCCGGGACGGCAACCCGGCCGGCAGAGATCAGGGCCGGGTTAGCGATCGCCGCCCGGAGATCCTGGTCGAGCTGGGCGAGCAGCTGCTTCCGCGCCCCGGCGACGTCCTTCTGGCTGACGAGTGGCGTCTCGGACCGGGAACCGCCGGCGGTCGGGGCCGGATTCACGACCCGGATGACGACCGAGTTGTAGGCCGCCGGCACGACGGTGATTGCGCCGGCGTCGACGTTGCCGGCCTCGCCCGGCTTGGTCGCGGTCACCGGCACGTCGCGCACCTGGCAGGTGATCGTCGGCGGGTTGCCCGACAGGATCGCGACCGGCAGGAAGACCGTCTCGTCGATCGCGAAGCCGATGCCGCCGGGCGTTCGCACGACGGTCCCGGCCGGGATCCGGTACGAGCGCGTCGGATCGCAGTTCTGCCAGCGGACGGCGCCGGTCGCCTTCGTCTCCGTGACTTTCTTGCCGGTCGCGGGGAACGTCCCCGAGGCCGAGAGCGGGAACGTGACCCGCTCGGCCGGGATGACGCCGGTGGTTGCATCCGGCGCCGCCACGGACGGATCGGCTGTGACCGTCAGCCGGAGGGGACCGAGCGATTCGGGCCGGACGATGACGAGGACGCTCGCGCTTGGCAGCAGGAGCGCCCCGGCGACGACGAGGATGAGCGCGATCAGTCCGACGATGCCAAGCCCGACGAGGAGACCGCCCCGACGCACCCCGGCCCGGCCGGCGCCTCGGGCCACCGGCACGGAAGGGTGCGCGCCCGGTACCGGGGGTGCGGCCGGCGCGGCCGGCGCGGGAACGTCGGCCGGCGGCGCGAACCCGGCGGCGGGCGTCTCGGCGTCCGGTGCAGGGGGCACTGCGAACGAGACGGGCGCGCGAACCGACCCCGCCGCGCCACCGCCGCCCGGCGCCTCGAGGGCCACCTCGTAGTCCCGGACGCTGCCATAGGCCGGCAGCCCGGCCGAGGCCGCGAGCGCCCGCGTCGACGCCTCCGGGCAGATGATCGCCAACTGCCGCGCGTGCAGCTGGGCCTCCCGCGCCAGGAGCCGGAAGTTCATCCGGGAGGTGCCCAGGCGCGAGCCGGCGGGCAGGACGAGGGCGACCCGCGCCCCCTCGCTCGTCCGGATCCGACCCACCGCGGAGGTGATCTCGTCGTCGATGTCGAGGTAGACGATCGTCATCGTCAGACCTTCATCACCCGGAGCACCCGCCGGAGGGCGGCGTCGAGCGGATCCTCCTCGCCCGAGAGCTCGATCGCCTGGTAGGCGAGACCGAGTGGGGTGACGTCCTGCTGGTCGACGAGCAGCTGCGTCGCGTCCTCGATCGCCTCCACCTGGTCCGGCGACATGATCGTCACCTCGGACGGGCGGCTGAACGGCAG
>JAJYXX010000144.1 GCA_021801545.1 Chloroflexota bacterium
TCGGCGAGGTCGACGACCGGCGCTTCCTGCTCACCGGCGACATCGAGCAGGACGTCGATCCGGTGCTCGTCGCCCGCGGACTCCCCCGCGCGGACGTGCTCAAGGTCGCCCACCACGGCAGCCGGACGGCCACGACGAGCGCGTTCCTCGACGCCGTCCGACCATCGACCGCGATCATCTCGGTCGGCGAGAGCAACCCGTACGGCCACCCGAGCCCGGCCACGATCGGGCGGCTCGAGGCCCACGGCGCGCGTATCCTGCGGACCGACCGCGACGGCTCGGTCGAGGTCGTGTTCGGCCCGCGCGGGATCACCGTGGCCACGGAGGTCGCACCGCGGTCGGGCAGCAACGCGGCCCCCGCCACCTGGCTCCTGTACCATCGGGCGGATGTCGGTACCCGGTCGGATCGAAGCCGCCGCCCTCCTGCTCTCCCTCCGGCCACCGGAGTGGTTCCTGCGTCACTCGCGCACGGTCGCGGAGATCGCCGCCTGGCTGGCGGCGCGGATCGTGGCCACCGGGACCCCGCTCGACCGGCGGGTCGTCGAGGCCGCGGCGCTGCTCCACGACGTCGACAAGCTCCTGCCGCCAGACGATCCGGCGGCCGCGCTCCCCCACGGCGCGGCGTCGGCCGCCTGGCTGGCGCGACGGGGTCACCCGGAGCTCGGGGCCGCCGTCGCCGCGCACCCGGTGACCCGGCTGCTCGACGCTGCCGACGACGGGAACGTGGGCCGCCTCGCCACGCTCGAGGAGCGCATCGTCGCCTACGCGGACAAGCGTGCCGGTCAGCGACTCGAGTCGATCGACGCCCGGTTCGCCTCGTGGCGGCGGCGCTACCCGCCCGGCGCGACCGGCCGCGACCGGGGCGAGGGCTGGGACGAGGCGACGTTCCGGCTCGTGCGCGAGCGGGCGGGCCTGCTCGAGGACGACGTCTGCGTGCGTGCGGGCGTGCAGCCCGACGAGGTCCGGCGGCTGGCCTGGACCGGTCGTGCGCTCCGCGCCGCGCGGTCCCACCCGGGCATCGGCAGCGGCGGGGCCAAGACGGCCCGACGGAGAGCGGCGCGATGAACCGGCCGTCGCCGAACGCCCGAGGAGCGGATCGATGAGCGGACCGGCGCTCGCCTACTTTCGCGGCGACGACGTGTACGGCCTCGAGCGGGCGGCCGAGGCGGTCGCCAAGCGGGTGGCCGCTGGCGGCGACCCGCTCGAGCGCTGGCGGGTGACCGGCGGGGCGACGAGCGTCGATCGGATCGCCGAGCGGATCGCCACCTCGCCCCTGTTCGGCGGCGGGACGCTCGTCGTGGTGGCCGAGCCCGCCCCGCTCGTTGGCTCGAAGGCGGATCGTGACGCCCTCGTCGCGATTCTCGGTTCGGTCGCACCCGGCAACGCCCTCGTCTTCCTCGAGTCGGTCGACGGGAGCGGCCGCCGACCGGCAGCGCTCGATCGGCTGCGCGAGGCCGTGGCGGCCGCCGGCGGCGAGGTTCGCGAGCTCAAGGCACCGAAGGAAGGCGAGCTCGCCGCCTGGATCAGCCGCCAGGCCGCCGAGCGGGGAATCCGCCTCGGGCGCGGAGCGGCCCAGCTCCTTGCCGAGCGGATCGGTGGCTTCGTCCACGAGGGGGACATCGATCGTCGCCGCCAGAGTCAACTCGCGATCGCGGAGCTCGAGAAGCTCACCCTCTACCGCCCCGCTGCCGAGGTGACGCCGGACGACGTGCGGGCCCTCGTGCCGGAAGCCGTCCCGGGCTCGACCTGGGCTTTCCTCGATGCGGTCGGCGCGCGGCGCGTGCGTCCGGCATCCGAGCTCTTGGAGCGGCTCCTCGGCTCGACCCCGGAGCCCGTCCTCATCGTCCAGCTCCATCGCCGGTTGCGCGAACTGACCGAGGTCGTCGACCGGCTCGCCGCGGGTGAGTCACCCGGTTCACTCGTGCGCTCGATGAAGCTCAACCCGTATCGCGCCCAAAAGCTCGTCGAACAGGCGCGCGCCTGGACGTTGCCCGAGCTCGAGGCGGCGCTCGAGGGCCTGCTCGAGCTCGATGTGGCGACGAAGGGCGCGGACGGGAGGACGGTGACCGACGTTCAGCGCCGACTCGCCTTCACGCTCTGGATCACCCGGCGGGTGGCGCCGAGGCGCTGAGCCGAGGCGCTGACGCCGGAGCCGCTGACGTCCGGCGGTCAGTCGGCGCTCGACCAGGCCTGCTCTTGGAGGACGAGGTCGCTCTCGATCGCGAAGACACAGCGCCCCTCGCCCAGGTCGAGCAGCTCGATCAGGTCCGGGTCGATGTACAGCTGGTGGCAGTCCCCGCACAGCCCGCCCGGGATGCCGAAACAGAGACGCTCGCTCCGGTCCGCGAGCCGGAATGTCGCGTCGAACCGGGTGACGATCAACCGGTGACTGCAGCGTGGGCATCGCTCGCGGAGGCGGGACATCGGGTCGAGACCTCAGGGGCCCGGGCGACCACACCGGTCGTCCATGGCCACGATCCTAGGCGCGCCCCCGGGCGGCCCGGCATGACCCGCTCGTACGGGGCGCCACGGTACTCGGGGCCTGCCCCGGCCGCCGGGACCGGCGCCTACTGGACGCGCAGAATCGTCTTCGCCTCGGCCCAATGCTTCTCGAGCGAGTAGTAGTCGCGCTCCGGCGGCGTGAAGATGTGGATGATCACCGACCCGAAGTCGACGAGGATCCAGTGCGAAGCGGGCGTCCCCTCGCGGCCGATCGGGCGCACGCCCTCGCCGCGCAGGCCGGAGATGATCCCGTCGGCGATCGCGTCGAGCTGGCGCTCCGAGCCACCGGAGCAGATGACGAAGTAGTCGGCGAGTGTCGTCAGCCCCACGAGGTCGAGCAGTACGATCTCCGCCGCCCTCTTGTCCTCGGCCAGCTCGACGGCCCGCCGGGCGATCTCGAGCGGAGCGCGCTCACCGGCCGGGACGGGTCGGTCGCGGTGGGGCAGGCCGAGTGTTCGCCTGGTGTCGGACTCGCTGCTCGACGGAGCGGAGGGGTCGGTCACGATCGGTCGTTCCTCCAGGATTCGGACGTGTAGAGGGCATGGTCGCCGATGTAGGCGACCACCGCATCGGGCACGAGGTAGCGGATCGATCGGCCGTTCGCGACGCGCCGCCGGAGCGTCGTCCCCGACAGGGCGATGTTCGGCCCAGCGAGGAACGTCACCCGGTCCTCGCGGCCCGGGAAGTGGCGCTCCACCCAGCCCGCGCCGGGCCCGCGCCGAGCGGCGCGCGGCACGACCGCCATCCGGCACAGCCCGAGCAGGCGGTCCGGGTCACGCCAGGTCGGCAGCTCGACGAACGCCTCGGCCGAGAGGATGAACGTGAAGTCAGGGCTCCGGCCGGTCGCCCAGGCCTCGGCCACGAGCAGCTCGAGCGTCTCGACGGCGAACGACGGGCCGGGCCGGTCGACCTCGATCCGCGAGAACTCGAAGGCGGGGTTGCCGGCGATCGCGAGGCTGATCATCGCCACTCGGTCCTCGGCCGGGCTGATCGGCTGGCCGGGCTTGTGGGGCGGGATGCCGGCCGGCACGAAGAGGACACGCTCGAGCCCGAGCGCCTCGCGGACCTCCTCGGCGATCGCGAGGTGGCCGTAGTGGATCGGGTCGAATGTCCCGCCCAGGATCCCGATCGAGCCGGGCACGACCGGGTGGGGTCGGTCCAGGCTCACCCGGCCGGCAGCGAGCGCGGCGCGAGCCCTGGCCTCAGCGGAAGCAGCGCCGGCCAGCTCGTCGGTCACTCGTCCTCCCAGAGCTCGGGCTCCCACTCGAGCTCGACCGAGCCGATCCGGACGGTGTCGCCGGGGGCGATGCCGGCCCGCCGCAGTTCGGCATCGATGCCGAGCCGAGCAAGATCGCGCTGGAAGCGGGCCGCCGACTCTTCGTTGTCGAAGTTCGTCTGGGCAGCGATCCGTTCGATCCGGCGACCGCGGACCCGGAACGCGCCGTCCTCGCGCGAGACCGCGAACCCCTCGGCGAGCGAATCGAACCGATGGACGACGACGCCGGCCGGCTCGGGCGGCGCCGCGAGCTCCTCGGCCGAGGGCAGCAGCTTGGCGAGCAGCTCCCGGAGCTCGTCGAGGCCGATCCCCCGGGCGGCGGAGATCCCGACGACGGGCAGCCGGTCGCGCTCGCGGGCGCGCTGGAACGCCGGCCAGGCCGCGACGGCATCGGGCAGGTCGAGCTTGTTGAAGGCGACGATCATCGGCTTCTCGAGCAGCGCCGGGTCGTGGTCGCGGAGCTCGTCACGGATCACGACGTAACCCCACTCGGGATCGCGCGCCGAACCATCGACGACGTGGACGAGGATCCGCGTCCGCTCGACATGGCGCAGGAACGCGTGACCGAGTCCGGCTCCCTGGCTCGCGCCCTCGATCAGGCCCGGCACGTCGGCGATCGTCGGGCGCCGCTCGTCATCCCCGCCCAGCTCGAGTACGCCGAGGTTCGGCTCGAGCGTCGTGAACGGGTAGTCGGCGATCTTCGGGCGGGCGGCCGTGAGCGCCGCGAGGAGCGTCGACTTGCCCGCATTCGGGAGCCCGACCAGCCCGACGTCGGCGATCAGGCGGAGCTCGAGCTGGAGCCAGCGCTCCTCGCCCGGCTCGCCCTTCTGGGCGTGCCTCGGTGTCTGGTGCGTCGCGGTCGCGAAGTGGACGTTCCCCAGACCACCGCGTCCACCGCGGGCAACCATGACCGTCTGGCCGACGGCGACGAGGTCGGCGAGCAGCGCGCCCGATTCGGCGTCGTAGACGGCCGTTCCGGGCGGAACGTCGAGGTGAAGATCGTCGCCTGCCTTGCCGTGCCGCTTCGCACCCGCCCCGCGACCGCCGGGCGAGGCCCGGAAATGGTGGGCGTGGCGGAAATCGCGGAGCGTCGTCTGGCCGGGATCGACCCGCAGGTAGACCGAGCCGCCGCGACCGCCGTCGCCGCCGTCCGGCCCGCCCCGGGGGACGTG
>JAJYXX010000110.1 GCA_021801545.1 Chloroflexota bacterium
AGGTGCGCGGGCTTCCCCACGGCGCGGCAAAGTGGCACACGGCCCGGGTGATCGCCACCCAGCGCCGGAGCGAAGAAGCCCAGGAGGGCTTCCAGGCCTTCCTCGACAAGCGCCGCCCGGCCTGGGTGCCGGATGACGACGGGGAAGAGTGAGGCTGCCCGGGCACGAGGTCAGGGTCGGGGTCGGGGTCGGCCCCCCGGATGACTGGCCGGCCGCCGGGGTTGCCGCCACATCGTGCGGGCCGCGATCTCGTGCTCCGAGCCCGGCCCGGATGACTGGCCGGCCGCCGGGGTGCCGCCACCCCGCTCGGACGTTCTGGCCAGCAGGACAAAGAGCGTGCGTAGCGTCCGATTGCCCTCTCCGGGCCCTCGCGTGTTCTCCGAACGGCAACGAACCTGCCGAATCGGTTCGTCTCGAGGTCCAATTCGTGCTCGCGGTGCCCCGGAAGGCCATCAAGGACGTCCGGAATCGGCGGTTTGTTCTCCACCGAAGAACGAGCATCGGGGCGGCCGGGAGCGCTTGCCACGGCGCCGGCTGAACGCGACAATCACGCCATGACCAGGGGAGCGACATGCGCGAGGAGCTGAGCCCGGGCCAGGCGGCGGCGCGGATCGGGACGAGCACGAGGACGGTTCAGCGCTGGATCACCGCCGGCAGGCTGCCCGCCAAGCGTGTTGGCGGTCGGTGGCGTGTCGCGTCTGACGCGTTAGACGCGCTCATCCGGCCGAACCAGGGGGAGGAGCCGCTGCGCACCATGTTCGTAGCCAACCGCGGCGAGATCGCCCGGCGGATCGCCAGGACTGCCGGGCGGCTCGGGATCCGCGTCGTCGTCCCGCCCGCCGACCGCGCCAACGCCCACGATCCCCACGGCACACTCGACCTGCTCGACATCGAGGCCGTCGTCTCGGCCGCCCGCACGGCCGGCGCCGACGCCCTTCACCCGGGCTACGGCTTCCTGGCCGAGAACGCCGACTTCGCCGAGGCCGTGATCACCGCCGGCATCCGCTGGGTCGGCCCGCCACCGGCCGCGATCCGGGCCATGGGCGACAAGGCCGGCGCGCGGCGGCTGGCCGCCCGGCTCGGCGTCCCGGTCCTGCCCGGCTACGACGATCCCGACCAGTCCGACGACGCCCTCGCCGCCGCCGCCCAGATGATCGGACCGCCGCTCCTCGTCAAGCCGACCGCCGGCGGCGGCGGCAAGGGGATGCGGGTCGTCCGCGACCTCGATCGGCTCCCGGAAGCGCTCGCCGCCGCCCGCCGGGAGGCCCGCGCCGCCTTCGGCGACGAGCGGCTGATCCTCGAGCGCTACCTCGACCGACCGCGCCACGTCGAGGTCCAGGTCCTCTTCGACGCCGCCGGTGCGGGCGTCCACCTCGGCGAACGCGACTGCTCGATCCAGCGCCGCCACCAGAAGATCCTCGAGGAGACACCCTCGCCCGCGGTCGACGACGCCCTCCGGGCGCGCCTCGCCGCGGCCGCCCTGCGCCTCGCGGCGGCCGTCGGGTACGTCTCCGCCGGGACGGTCGAGTTCCTCGTCGACGACGCCGGCGCGTTCCACTTCCTCGAGATGAACACCCGCCTCCAGGTCGAGCGCCCGGTCACGGAGCTCGTCACCGGGCGCGACCTCGTCGCCGACCAGCTCCGGATCGCCGCCGGCGAGCCGCTCGACTTCGACCAGGCCAGCGCGGACCTCGCCCGCACGTCGGGTGGCCACGCGATCGAGACTCGCCTCTACGCGGAGGACGCGGAGGCCGGCTTCCTGCCCGCCACCGGCCGGATCGCGTCGCTCCGCTGGCCGGACGGCGAGGGGATCCGGGTCGATGCCGGGATCGACGCCGGTGACGAGGTGAGCGACCGCTTCGACCCGTTGCTGGCGAAGATCATCGCCCACGGCAGCGATCGCGCCGAGGCCTTCGCGCGACTACGGCGCGCCCTCGACGAGACGGTCGTCCTCGGGCTGACGACGAACCTGCGCTTCCTGCGCTGGCTCGTCCGGCAGCCGGAGATCCTGGCGGGCCAGGCGCGCACCGACACGCTCGAGCGCAGCTGGCCACCCGGCGAGGCGGCCGAGTGGGCGACGATCCCCGACGGCGCCTGGCAGACGGCGGCCCGGCTCCTGCTGGCGGAGCGGGCCTCGCCGCCGGACCGGCCGCCCGATCCGTGGGCCGGTGGCTGGCGGCTGAACTCGGCCAGGACGGCCCGCCTCCTCTCCGAGAGCGGCGAGCGGACCGTGACCCTCGGGCACACGCCGCTCGACGAAGCTCCGCTGACCGCCGTCCGGGTCGGCGACACCGTCCACGTCGACGTCGACGGCAGAAGCGTCCCCTTCCAGCTGGCGCCCCCGCCGGACGTCGAGCGGGCCGCCCGATCGGCCGCGCGGCATCATGGCGGCGGCCTCGCGCAGGTGATCGCCCCGATGCCGGGGGCGGTGATCGCGGTCCACGTGTCGGTCGCCCAGTCGGTCGAGGCCGGCGACCCGGTCGTCACCCTCGAGGCGATGAAGATGGAGCACGTCGTCCCGGCCCCGGTCGCCGGCTCGATCGGAGAGGTCCACGTGCGGGGCGGCGACCAGGTCGTCCGCGGTCAGTTGCTCGCCGTCGTCGAGCCCTGATCCGAAACACGCTACGCTCCCCACAACGATCACGCGGAGGAGACCGATGCCGTCCAGTGACACGACCCGCGAGGAGCTGACGACCCGCGAGGAGCTGCTCCGGCAGCATGCCGCCGCACGCCGCCGTCGCGACGCCGCCCCGCTCGGCAGCGAGGAGTACCGGCAGGCCGCCGCCGAGGTCGGGCGGATCGAGGTCGAGATCGCCCGGCTCGAGCGGGCGATGGACCCGCCCCGGGTCTGACGGGATCAGGAGCGCTGGCACGGATCGCGCGGCAGCGAGGGAGCGCCAGGCGGTGGAACCCAGCCGGTGAACGACCGCGTCCGGATTTACGAGGTCGGCCCGCGCGACGGGCTGCAGAACGAGGCGCTCCCGGTCGCGACGGCCGACAAGCGCCACTTCATCGAGCTCCTCGTCCGGGCCGGTCTGCGCGAGATCGAGGCCACGAGCTTCGTCAGCCCGCGCGCGATCCCTCAGCTCGCCGACGCGGACGAGCTGCTGGCGACCCTCGAGCGTGCGTCCGGCGTCCGCTACCCGGTCCTCGTCCCGAACCGCCACGGACTCGCGCGCGCCGAGGCGGCCGGGGCGGACGCGATCGCCGTCTTCACGGCCGCTTCGGACGCGTTCACCGAGCGGAACATCGGGCTGACCGTCGAGGCATCGCTGGTGGAGTTCGCCCCGGTCCTCGCTCGCGCCCGCGAGCTCGCCTGGTGGCGACGCGGTTACGTCTCGACCGCGTTCGGCTGCCCGTACACCGGCCGGGTCGACCCCGCCCGCGTCGTCGAGGTCGCCGTCCGCCTGGTCGCGCTCGGCGTCGACGAGGTCTGCTTCGGCGACACGATCGGGGTCGGGGTTCCGCCCCAGGTCCGCGAGATCGTCACCCGCGCGGTCGAGGCCGGCATCCCCGTCGAGCGGATCGCGTTCCACTTCCACGACACCCGCGGCACGGCCCTGGCCAACGTCGCCGCCGGCCTCGAGGCGGGGGTCCGCTGCTTCGACAGCTCGACCGGCGGGACCGGCGGCTGTCCGTATGCTCCGGGTGCGGCGGGCAACCTGGCCACCGAGGATCTCGTCTACCTGCTCGACGGCATGGGTTTCGGGCACGGGGTCGACCTGGCCGGGGTGCTCGCGGCGGCCCGCTTCATCGCCGGCGTCCTGGGCCGGCCGCTGACGACGAAGGTCGGCCAGGCCGGCGGGTGGGACCCGGGGACCGGACAACCGGTCGGGCGTCCCTCCTGCTAGCATGCGGCCAGCATGGACGGTGTTGTCCTCGTCCTGAACCAGAACTACGAACCGCTCAACGTCTGCAATCTGCCGCGGGCGTTCCGTCTCGTCTTCGGCGAGAAGGCCGAGGTGATCGAGTACGACCACCAGGTGATCCGGACGCCGCGACGGGAGTTCCGGGCGCCCTCGATCATCCGGCTCCAGCACCAGATCCGGCGGCCGCGACCGCGCGTCAAACTGACCCGGCGCGAGGTCTTCGCCCGCGACCGGCATACCTGCCAGTACTGCGGTCGGCAGTCCGGCGACCTGACGCTCGACCACGTCGTCCCGCGCCACCGAGGCGGCGGGCACACCTGGGAGAACCTCGTGGCGGCGTGCAAGGTCTGCAACCACCGAAAGGGTTCGAAGACACTCGAGGAGGCACGGCTGCGCCTCGTTCGACCGCCGTTCGAGCCGCGGAGCGATGTCTACTCGCTCTTCACGCCGTATCTCGAGGACGACCGGAATGAGGCGTGGCGCGACTACCTCTTCCTCGGCCGGAGCTGAGGCGGGGACCGGAGCCGACCTGACGCGGCCCGCCCCCGGCGCCCCGGCGCCCACCTCGGCTGCGCCCGCCCCCGGCGCCCCGGCGCCCGCCCCGGCCCCGCCGGCGATCCCGGCGCCGGTGAGCGCCCTGCTCGAGGACCTGTGGCGAGCCGGCCACGCCGCCTACGTCGTCGGCGGCTCGCTGCGCGACGCGCTCCTCGGCCGGGTCGCCGCCGACTGGGACCTCGCCACCGACGCCCGGCCGGAGCAGATTCTCGCCCACTTCCCGGACGCCGTGTACGAGAACCGGTTCGGAACCGTCGTCGTCCGCCGCGAGGGCGCCGCGTACGAGATCACCACCTTCCGCACCGATCACGAGTACGCCGACCACCGGCGCCCCCACCGGATCGAGTTCGGTGACCGGATCGAGGACGACCTCGCCCGGCGCGACTTCACGGTCAACGCGATGGCCTGGGGTTGGTCGCCCGAGAAGGGCGCGCCGGGCAGCACGCGGGTCACGAAGCCTGCCGGCGCTCGGCCGGCCGAGCGTGCCCCGGGGGCGGGCAGGCCCGAGCCGGCGTTCGTCGA
>JAJYXX010000259.1 GCA_021801545.1 Chloroflexota bacterium
CGAGTCGGCGCTCCAGGCGATCATGGCCCGGGCGACGAAGATCAGCGACATCCTCGAGGTTCAGCAGCAGCTGACGGCCGTCCGCGAGCAGATCGAGCAGCTGAGCACGGAGAAGGCCCACCTCGAGGACCAGGCCGCGCTCGGGACGCTCACCGTCTCGTACACGGTACCGATCCCTGCCGTCACCGAAACGACAAAGGGCTGGGATCCGGCAGCCGAGGTCGACCGTGCGTTCGCCAGCCTCGTCGGCGTCCTCCAGGGCCTCGCCTCGGTCGGGATCTGGCTGCTCATCGTCGGACTGCCGATCCTGCTCGTCGTCCTGCTGGTGGCCGCGGTCGCGGTCGTCCTCGTCCGACGGCTGCGCCCCGGGGGCGGGGTCGGCGCCGGGATCCTGCCGCCGGCCGCGCCGTCCACACCCGCCGGGCCGGAGGCGTGAGCCGAGCGCCCGTGCAGGTCAGACCGCCGTGTACTCCACGTAGTCCGGCCACCACATGCCGGCATCGACCGCCGGCTCGACCAACTCGTCGGGCACGCTCCGGCCGATCCCGGCATCGCGCGCCGCGCGGACGATCGCGACTGCGATCTGGCGCGACACCCGGCGCAGGTCGCCCACCGGCGGGTAGAGCGCCCCACTCGCGAACCGTTTGGGCGTGACGAGCGAGGCGAGCGTGTCGGCCGCCACGAGGAACAGCTCGTCGCTGATCTCGCGCGCCTCGGACAGGATCGTCCCGAGGCCGATGCCGGGGAAGACGAAGACGTTGTTCGCCTGGCCGATGACGTGCTCGCGACCGAAGTGGACGACCGGCGGGAACGGGCTGCCGGCGGCGACGAGCGCCCGGCCGTCGGTCCAGGCGAACAGGTCGGCCGGGACCGCCTCCGAGTTGGCGGTCGGGTTCGAGAGGGGCAGGATGATCGGCCTCGGCACGTGGGCCGCCATCGCGCGAATCGCCGGTTCGCTGAAGCTGCCGGCGGCCCCGCTCGTGCCGATCAGGATCGTCGGCCGGACGGCCCGAACGACGGCCTCGAGACCGGTATCCCCGAGCGGATCGAGCCCGTGGCTCCCGAGCACGTCCGTCGGAAGGGCGAACTCGGCCTTGTCGGCCTCGATCCCCGGCCGGCCTTCGTACAGCAGCCCGTGGGAATCGAGCATGACGATCGCGCACCGGATCGCCGCCTGCGACATCCCTTCGCGGGCCATCGCCGCCCTGATCAGGCGGGCGATGCCGAGGCCGGCACCCCCGGCACCGAGCAGGACGACCCGCTGGTCCGACAGCGACGAGCCGAGGTGGCCGAGCGCGGCGAGGATCCCCCCGACGGCAACAGCGCCGGTCCCCTGGATGTCGTCGTTGAAGCTGCAGATCCGGTGGCGATAGCGATCGAGCAGGCGGATCGCGTTGTGCTGCTTGAAGTCCTCCCACTGGAGGAGCGCCCGCGGGAAGACGCGCTGAACAGCGACGACGAACGCCTCGATGAACTCGTCGTACGCCTGGCCGCGCAGGCGCTGGTGCGGGTAGCCGATGTAGAACGGGTCGTCGAGCAGTTCCCGCCGGTCGGTACCGACGTCGAGCGAGATCGGCAGGGTGAGGGCGGGGTGGATGCCGGCCGCCGAGCTGTACAGGGCGAGCTTGCCGATCGGGATCGCCATGCCGCCGGCACCCTGGTCGCCAAGACCCAGAATGCGCTCGTTGTCGGTTGCAACGATCAGGCGGACGTCGTCGTGGCCGGCGTTCAGGAGGATGTCGGGGATCCGCTCGATGTCATCGGGCGTGATCCAGACGCCACGCGCCCGGCGCATGATGTGGCTGAACTCCTGGCAGGCACGCCCGACCGTCGGCGTGTAGACGACCGGCAGGAACTCCTCGAGGTTCTCGCACAGGACACGGTGGAAGAGCGTCTCGTTCCGGTCGTGGAGCGCGGCCAGGCCGATATAGCGCTCGAGATCATCGTCCTTGCGGCGCACGTGCTCGAGCTCCAGGGTCACCTGCTCCTCGATCGTGGCGACCCGTGGGGGTAGGAGGCCGCGCAGGTGGAACTCGTCGCGCTCCCGCTCGCTGAACGCCGTGTCCTTGTTGAGGAACGGCTGGCCGAGCAGGAACTCGCCGCGGAATGGAACCTCGACGCTCACGCCGCGGCGCAGCTCGTGGAACAGCTCGGCCGAGAACCGGGCAGCAGCAAAGATCCGCGTCCGCGAGTCGACCGCCCGCCGAGCGGTCGGTCGCTCGGCGACGGCGGCCACGGCGCGGTCATCCGGGGCGTGTCGGTCGGTATCCGTGGAGCGGCTCCTCTCGATCTCGACGTGGCGTCGATCCGACCGCCGATTCAGCCGATCGGTGGGGCGGCCGGGTTGTCAGGACGACCCACCGATGATAGCGACCCGCGAGGCACAGCCGGACGCCCCTGCGTCCGCCGGCAGTCACCGCGCCCGCGGGTACCGCTCACCCGCGGGCCGCAGGTGCGAGCAGCGAGCCGCAGGTGCGAGCAGCGAGCCGCGGACCGGTCAATGGGTGATGACGACCGTCGTGTCGGCGTGGGTGGCGACGTGCTCGGAGACGCTCCCCTGGAGCATCCGATCGATCGCCCCCAGCCCGCGGGATCCGATGACGATCGTGTCGAAGCCGCCCTCCTTGGCCACCCGCTCGATCGTGCGAGCGGGATCACCGGCCGGCTCGAGGAGTTCCGCCTCGATGCCGTGCTCGCGCAGGAGCTGCTTCGCCTCGAGGAGCTCCTTGGCATGGACGGTCGAGTCGTCCCACGGATCGACCGGGGCGCGCGTACCGGGATGGAACGGAACGACGCTGATGACGCTGACCGAGGCGCCGAACTTCTGGGCCAGGTCGATCGTCGTCATGAGCGCGTGCTTGGCGGGCTCGCCGCCGTCATAGGCCAACAGGATCTTCTTCATCTCTGTCTGCCACCCTTTCTGTGGGGAGGCTGACCCCACTCCCAGATGTGCTAAGCATCGCGCCGAAGCGCCGGAAAGCGCAGAGCAGGACGTCGCGGAGGGCACGGGCCGAACGGCCCGAAGGGGGCACGGGCCGGCCCGACCCCCAGGTGCCGTCCGGCCTCTCGCGCAGGCGGCCGGGTAGGGCCCGCGACAGTGCCAACGGCACTCCTCGTCGCCGCCGGAGTCGGTACGATGAACGGGTCGTTCATCCGCCCCCGGGAGCCCGATCGTGGAGACCCGAGAACCCGCGCCTGCCGGCCAGCCGCAGGCGATCGTCGCGGCCCTGAACAGCACCTGGTTCGGCGCCGGTCTGCCGCCCGAGACGCAGGCCCGCCTGGCCGCGATGGGCCACATCCGGCGCGTGCCGGCCGGCACGGAGATGCTGCGCGAAGGCGAGATCGCCGAGGACTTCGGCCTCCTCCTGGCCGGCAGGGTCGCCCTGCGGATGCTCGTGCCCGAGCGCGGCATGGTGACGATCCTGACCGTCGAGCCCGGCGACATCATCGGCTGGTCGGCGATCGTACCGCCCCATCGGTCGACCTCCACCGTCGTCGCGATCGAGCCGGCCGAGGTGCTGATGCTCGACGGCGCCGAGCTGCGGACGGCCCTCCGCTCCGACCATGCCCTCGCGGCCACGCTCTACCCGCGAGTCCTCCAGGCGGTTGGCCGCCGGTTGAACGCGACCCGCCTCCAGCTCCTCGACCTGTTCGCCCGCGACGAGCTGGCCCGCGGCGAGGCGCTCCGGGCATGGTGAGCCGATGGTGAGCACGGCCCCGACCGAAGCCAGCTTCCTCGCCCGGGCGGACCTCCAGCGCCTGATCGACCTGCTCCGCGAGGATGGCCGACGGGTGATCGGTCCGACGGTCGCCGACGGGGCGGTCGTCCTCGACGAGATCGACTCGGTCGCCGACCTCCCGGCGGGCTGGGGCGCGGTCCAGGCCCCCGGCCGGTACACGCTCGTCCGCCGCGCTGACGAGCGGCTGTTCGAGTACAACGTCGGCCCGATGAGCTGGAAGCGCTACACGTTCCCGGCCACCGCCCCGCTCACCATGGTCCGTGGCAGCGCCGACGAGGTGACCTACGAACCGGCCGCCCGCGAGATCCCGAAGCTCGCCTTCCTCGGCGTCCGAGCGTGCGAGATCGCCGCGATCCTCGTCCAGGACCGCGTCCTCCTCGGCGGGCCGTTCATCGACGAGGACTACCGCGACCGGCGCGCCGCCGCGCTGATCATCGCCGTCCAGTGCACGACGGCTGCCTCGACCTGCTTCTGCAGCTCGATGGGCAGCGGGCCGGAGGTGCGCGGCGGCCACGACCTCGTCCTCACCGAGCTCGACGGCGGCTTCGTCGTCGAGGCGGGGTCGGAAGCTGGCCGGGCCCTCCTCGCGCGACTGCCGGTGACGGCCGCCACGGTGGAGCAGGTCGCCGATGTCGTCGGTGCCGTGAGCGGCGCCCGCCTGGCGATGGGCAGCGGCGTCGTCACCGTGGGCCTGAAGGACCGCCTCCTTGCCCAGCTCGACCACCCGCGCTGGGCCCAGGTCGCCGAGCGCTGCCTGACCTGTACGAACTGCACATCGGTCTGCCCGACCTGCTTCTGCACGAGCGTCGTCCAGCGCTCGGAGCTCGTCGGGACCGCGTCCGGGAGCGTCCGGGCATGGGACTCGTGCTTCAACCCGGGGTTCGCCAGGGTCGCCGGCGGCAACTTCCGCTCGCGGCCGCGCGACCGGTACCGCCAGTGGCTCACCCACAAGTTCGCAACCTGGGTCGACCAGTTCGGGACGTTCGGCTGCGTCGGCTGCGGCCGCTGCATCACCTGGTGCCCGGTCGGGATCGACGTCCGCGAGGAGCTGATGGCGATCGCCCCGCCGATCGCGCCGCGGGTCACGCCACCCTCGCCCCAACCGGTGGCCGCCACGCCGACCGAGTTCGCCTCGGCCCGGGTCGCGGCGATCCACCCGGAGACGGCCGACACGACGACACTCGTCCTGACCGAGACGGAT
>JAJYXX010000027.1 GCA_021801545.1 Chloroflexota bacterium
CGGCAGTGCCGCGGCGAGCTTCTGGAAGGCCCCACCGAGGTCCGGGTCATAGTCGTCGGCGTAGCGGGCCATCAGCCGGGCCGAAAGGAAGACGGCCATCGCCTCGGCCGTCGTGAGCTTGAGGGGCGGCAGGAACCCCTTGCTCTCGACGCCCCAGCGACCGTCGTTCGTCCAGACCGGGACGCCAAGCTCACCCTCGAGGGCGTGGAGGTCGCGATAGACGGTCCGCTTCGAGACGCCCGTGATCCGGGCGATCTCGTCGAGCGGGACGCCCGTCTCGCCGTGGCTCTCGAGGACGCGGAGGACGCGGTAGAAGCGGGCCAGCCGGTCCCGCTTGCCGCCCTCGTGCTCGCCGCCGTCCATCGTCGCGTCTCCTCTCCGCCTGTCGCCTGTCCCTCGTTGCCGGGCCCTGCCCGCCGGCCTCAGCGCGGCGCGCTGATCGTCATGGCTCGGTCTCGCTCGACCGCGGTCAGCGTCGCCCGGATCGTGCCCTGCAGTCCGTCGGCGCCGAGCGCGCTCGCCTCGCCGCTCACGCTGCCCTCGGCCCGGCCGAGCTCACCGTCGGCGAAGACCCAGAAATCGAGCTGCCCGCGCCAGCGGCGAAGATCGCTCTCGCCGGCCAGCCAGCGGAGCTGGGGAACGCCGGCCACGAACGTCGGCCCGTCGACCGCGACCCGGCAGTGGCGCGCCCGAGCGCCTTCGACATACTCCAGGCCGCGATTCTCGGCTGCGGTCCGCTGCTCGTCCGAGAGCACGGTGGCCAGGAGCCGGAGATCGAGGTCCTCCCCGGTGACCGCGTCGGGCGGAACCGGGCGCCAGGCGCGGCGCGGCTCGAGCGTCCAGGCAGCGGCGCCGATCCGGGCCGCCCCGACGTGGCCGAGGACCAGGTTCGTCGCCACCTCGGCCGTCCAGCGGAAGTCGCGTCCCGATCGGGTGCCGTCGAGGACGGCCGAACCGAGCGGGCGCCGGTCGACGTCGCCCGCGATCTCGAGCCGGAGGATGGCCGATCTGCCGGCCAGGAGGGCGGCGTCACAGGCCGGCGGGTCGATGTCGATGGCCGTCGGGCCGAAGCGCGAGGAGACGGCCGGCGCATAGCGCAGGGCGAGGTCGTTCGCGATCGCCGCCCCGGCGAAGGCGGCACTGATCAGCGTCGTCGAGCCGATGGCGAACGCGACGGCCACGACGAGCCGGTCCCGCCGCAGGGCGGTCGCGCCGCGCAGCCGGCGGGCGATCCCGAGGCCCGCGAAGAGGGTCGTCGCGGCGAGCGAGAGAAGCCACGGGTAGGCCGCCTCGAGCGATGGCAGCAGGGTCTGCGGGCCCCGGGCGAGGAGCTGGTTCAGGACCCCGCCGATCGACGGAGCGAGGAGGAGACCGGCGCCGAGACCGATCCAGACGATCACCGCGAACGCTCGGTCGCCGCGCGCCGCAGGCGGCCAGACGAGCGCGGCGATCGCCACCGGCAGCGGCAGGCAGGCGGCGATCCCGACCAGGAGGTCGATCGGTCCGCCCGGCCGATAGCCGAGCAGGACGAGCCCGGCCGCGAAGCCCCAGAGCACCGTCAGGCCCGCCGAAATCAGCCGCAGCTCGAAGATCCGGACACGCATCCAGCCCAGTCTACGCGCGGTCCGGCCCGGCCCGGCATCGGCCTGGCGCAGCCCGGCGCAGCCCGGCCTGGCGCGGCGTCCCCGGAAGTACCGGCCGGCGCGGGACCTCGGACCCATCGCGACCGACCACATCCTCACCGACAGTATCAGGAGGACGCCGGTCGGACGGCGTCCCGGATCCGGGTCAAGCGACGATCACCCGGCAGCACTGGAGATCGGACAGGGCATGCGTCATGGCCGGCCAACCACGCAGTCAGGCTCAGCGGGGCACCGGGCGCCCGCCCCGGTACGATCGCTCCCGGCCGACGCCCCTGCGCCCCGACGTTCCGGCGCCCCGAGCGTCGCATCGACTTCTCGTCCTGCGCGGCCTGACGCCCGATGAGGCGGCCAATCTCATCGCCTTTCGCTGGGGCATCCCTGTCGGCGAGCAGCGCTGGACGCTGGTCGAAGTGAACCGGCTCCTCTTCCTCCGCGCGTTGAGCCGGGTCGGCTGGATCGGCGGCTCGCTCGACATGGCGACCAGCGCGACCTGACCCGGCGCCGCAACCGAATATCCCGGCCCGCGCCGGCGTCCTCCCTCCTCCGTCGGCGCGGGTCCAGCCACGAAGCGGCGCCCCACCTCCTCCGGGCGCCGCTTCGTCGTTCCCGCCGCTTGTCGTTGCCGGCCCGGGTCAGCGCCTGGAAGCGGGCCCCCGGCAGGCGTCCACGAAGACGCTGAACAGTCGCTCGAACGCCTCCGGCGTCGACTCGGTGCGCTCCGGATGGCACTGGACGCCGACGACGAAGCGGTCGTCCTGGCGCTCGAAGCCCTCGACGAGGTCGCCGGCCGGGCTCGACGTCCAGGCACTGATGACGTAGCCGGGGGCGAGGTCGGCCGGCCGGACGGCCTGGTGGTGGTAGCTGTTCACGGCCAGGACGCCGCCGCGGACGTTCGTGGGGACGAGGATCCGCGCCAGCCGGGTGCCCGGGACGAGCCGCAGCGGGTGCTCCTTCGCCGGTCCGTGCCCGTAGCCCGGGCCGGCGTGCCCCTCGACGTGCTGGAGGAGCGTGCCGCCGGAGAAGACGTTGATCGCCTGGAAGCCGCGGCAGACCCCGAGCACCGGCAGTCCGCGGCCCTCGGCCGCCGCCCACGCCTCGGCTTCGAGCTGATCGCGGTCGGGCTCGAGGTCGACCGCGCCGGCGACCGGTTGCCCGTAGCCCGCCGGGTCGATGTCGGCGCCGCCGGTCAAGAACAGACCGTCCATCGCGGTCAAGGCGGCCACGCGCTCGGCCGGCGCGCTCGTCGCGTCGAGAACGATCGGATCCGCACCGTGGCGGGCGACGGCCTCGACGTAGAGCCGGTTCTTGCGCTCGGCGATGTCGGGTTCGGACTGGCGGGCGACCACCATGACGGTGACGACGATCCGGGGTGCGCCCGGGTTTCGGGATGCCGGAGCGGTCATCGGCGCAGGATAGCGCGCCGCCCCCGACCGTGTGCCCTCGTCGAGAGCGCCTGCCTCGGGCTCGCCGGCTACCGGCCGAGCAGCTCGGCCAGCGTCACCGGCTCGAGCCGGCGGGCCCGCAGCCCGTCGACGATCCGGGGCAGTGCCTCGAGGGTGTGCCAGCCGCCGAGGTGCATGAGGACGATCGAGCCGCCCCGGGCGCGCGAGAGGACCTTGGCGACGATATCGTCGGCGCTCGGACCGCCATCGGACGGAGGTCGCCAGTCGATCGTGTCGACATCCCATATCACGGTGTACGCCCAGCCCGCCGCGCCGGCCGCATCGCGAACCTCCTGGTCGTGGGAGCCGAACGGCGGGCGGAAGAACGGCTTCGTCGTCCGTCCCGCGAGCGGCGCCAGGGCTGTCTCGGTCCGCGTCAGCTGGTCGGCGATCTGGGCCGCGGTCAGCTCGCGGAAGTCGGGATGGTCCCACGAGTGGTTGCCGAGCGTGAACAACTCGGGATGGGCGGCGACTCGTTCCATGACGGCCCGCCCGATCGCCGTCTCCGACGCCGTCTTGCCGGTCGGGAAGATCGTCGCCCGGACGTCGTGCGCGATCAGCCAGTCGATGATCTCGAGGGCCGGGTCGAGGCGGCCGCCCATGTCGAACGTCAGGGCGACGGCGGTCGAGCCGCGATCACCGTGCGAGACGAGCAGGCTGCTACCGTCCGGGAGGGGCGTCGGGCCCGGGACGATGATCGGAGACGGGAGGGCGGTCGGCGAGGACGGCGCCGGGGGCGGCGTGAGCTCCGTCTCGTCGACGACGACGCCCGGGATGATCGTCAGCGTCCAGCCGATCTCGATCCGGTCGGGCGCATAGTCGGGTGACTCGGGGTCGAGGCTCGGGTAGCGGGCGCGGTTCCAGAGCGCGATGCTCCGGGCCGCCGTCCCGAACCGGCGGGCGATCGAGGTGAGCGTGTCCCCGGCCACGACGGCGTAGGAGATCGGGGTCGGCTCGGGCGTCGGGGTGGGGCGGACGAACGAGGGAAACGCCGTCGTCGCTGGGCTGCCGACCGGCGATCCGCCGCTCGGCGGGCCGGCGCTCGTGGTGCCGGGCGCGGTCGAGGTCGAGGTCGCGGCCGGGAGCGGTCCGAGTTCGCAGGCCGCCAGCAGGACCGTCGCCGCGGCGGCGAAGGCAGCCACGGCGAACCGCGCGACTGGGTGCATCCCGGATCGTCGTCGGCCCATCGTTCCAGTCTGACGCCCGCCCGCCCGTGCCCGTGACGTCGCCGGAGTCGCCGGGACCGGTCCGTGGCCGGCCGGTCGGCGCCGCGCTACCCGGCCAGCTCGACCGAAGGCGGCTCGACCGAAGGCAGATCGACCGGCGTCGGCGCCTGGAGCGACAACCCGCCGGCGAGCGAGCGCCCGTCGGCGGCGGTGACGATCAGGTTACGTCCGCCGCGCTTGGCGACAAAGCAGGCCCGGTCGGCCGCGAGCAGTACCTCGTCCGGGGTCGTTCCGTCGGTCGGGTAGGTGGCGAGGCCGATCGAGCCGCTGACGAGAAGACCCAGGCGGTGCCACTCTGACCCGGCGCGACCCACCCCGCGGACCGCCGTCCGGACGCGTTCGGCGACCGCGAGCGCCCCGGCCGCGTCAGTGGAGGGGAGCAGGAGCGCGAACTCGTCGCCCCCATAGCGGAAGACGTGGTCGGTGTCGCGCCCGGCGCGCACGAGCGCCCGGGCCACGTCGCGCAGGAACCGGTCGCCGGCCTGGTGGCCGAGCGTGTCGTTGACGGTCTTGAAGTCGTCGAGGTCGAGCATCACGAGGCTGAACGGGTTGCCGGCCGCGACCGCCTCGGCGAGCCAGTCCTCGAAGGTGCCATGGTTCAGCAGGCCGGTCAGGTCGTCGGTCCGGGC
>JAJYXX010000057.1 GCA_021801545.1 Chloroflexota bacterium
AGGCGAACGCGAACCCCGAGCTCGCCCTCGATGTCCTCGTCCTCGCCTGGCCCGATGCCGCAGCCGCCTGACACAGAGCCGGTGGGCGCTCAGATCGACCCCGCAGACCGTCCGGCCCGGCTCGAGGTGGTCGTCCGGGGCCGCGTCCAGGGGGTGGGCTATCGCTACTTCGTTCTCGACGAGGCGTTCCGACTCGTGCTCCGTGGCTGGGTGGCGAACGAGTTCGATGGCTCCGTGCGCTGTGTCGCGGAGGGCCCGCGGCCGGCGCTCGAGCGCCTGCTGGCCTCGCTCCGGGCCGGACCGCCGATGGCCCGGGTCGAGTCGGTCGCGGTCACGTGGTCGGCCGCGACGGGCGAGTTCGACGACTTCGGAATCCGGGCCGGCGGCCACCGGGGCGACTGACGGCGGGGTCCGGGCGCGGCGGCGGTGCGGTGCGGCCGGCGCGATCCCCGGGCGGTGTGGCCCTGGTGACGCCCGGCACGGGCTCTACGGTAGGGCGTTGATCAGGCCGCCGTCGACGGCCGTAAACGTCCCGGTCTGGTACCCCGCCTGCTCGGAACAGAGGTAGGCGACGAGGCTGCCGAGCTCTTCCGGCCGGCCGTAGCGACCGGCCGGAATCGACGCGATGCTCTCGCTCCGGATGCGCTCGATCGGCTCGCCGACGCGTTCGGCCCGGGCCTGATCGAGGCTCTCGATCCGCGGTGTCTGGATCCGGCCCGGCAGGACGCCGTTGATCGTCACGCCGTCGGACGCGACCGCGCGCGCCGCCGTCTTCATCCAGGCCGCGAGTGCGCTCCGCCCGGCGTTCGAGTAGACGAGCTCGGGGATCGGCTGGCGCACCCCGGAGGAGAGGATCGCCACGATCCGGCCCCAGCGTCGCTCGCGCATCCCCGGCAGGAGGAGGGTGGCGAGCTCGATCGGGGTGATCGCGAGGAGCTGGAAGGCGCGGTTCCAGCCGGCCCGGTCGGTCGCGGTCGGGTCGACGGGCGGTGGTCCGCCAGCGTTGAGGACGAGGACGTCGACCCAACCGAGCACAGCGAGCGCCGCCTCGGCGACCCGCGGGGCGGCCTCGGGATCGGCGGCGTCGGCGGCGATGACCGAGACCTCGGTCTCGTATCGGCTCCGGAGGTCGGCCGCGACGCGCTCCAACGCCTCGCCACCGCGCGCCCAGATCGCGAGCCGGCAGCCCTCCGAGGCGAGCCATTCGGCGGAGGCGCGTCCGAGGCCGGAGGATGCGCCTCCGACGAGCGCCGTTCGACCGTTCAGCCCCAGGTCCATGCTGTCCTCCTCGCTGCCCCGTTCGTCCCCGGTGTCATCGCCCTGCTCGCTGCCGCGCCGATCCGACGCCGCCGCACATCGTGCCACGACGGGACGATGTACGGCGGGGTGCCACGGCGAGGACCTCGCGGTGGGTCGCCATCGCGAGTGCCACTCGTGGCCGCCCCGGCGGTTCCCCGTCCGATTCCCGCCCGGATGGCCCGTTCGGCGTCGTGGGACGGGACGAGATCGTCATGGTGGAACGGGCTCCCGGCACGGCATCGTCAGGGATGATGAGCTCCGAGTCGTCGCCGGCCGAGGACCTGCCGGCGCTCTACCGCGTGATCCTGGACGGCGTCGCCGTTCTCGAACGGCGCGGCGCGCGCGTCGAGGCGGATCGAATCCGGCGCGCGGCGATCGTGGCCTACTCGACCGCCTGGGACGAGACGCAGCTCCGGGCCCTGGAGCAGCTCGCGATGCGTTGCCGCCTGCTGAGCGAAGCACTCGACCGCTCGGCGGAGGGAGGCCCGGGCACGGGCTGACTCCGGAGCCGAGGCTCCGGACCGGGGCTTCGACGCCCTGGCGCCCCGTGCCGCGCCCGCGCCCCCCCGCACCCACGCCCTCGGCGCTACCCTTGCGCCGTGACGGAGTCGACGGTCGCCGAGGTCATGGCCCGGGCGGTCACCGCCCTCGAGCGCCTGGCGACGCTCGGCGAGGAGGTCGAGGACGAGTGGCAGTACGTCACCGACCTCGTTGCCGTCTATCGCGGCCGGTTCGGCCAGATCGCGGCGGCCCGCGCCGCTGATCCCGTGACGCCCGAGACAGCACGCGCGATCGACCTCGCGATCGAGGAAGCCGGGCTGATCACCGATCCCCATCGGGCGATCGACTGGCTCTCGACGCTGCCGCAGATCGTCCTGTTCACGCTCGGCGAGGCGGCATGAGCCGGTCCGACCGCGGGGCGCCGGACGAGAGGCGGCCGTGAGGTTCCAGGACGCCGCCCCGGACGCCCGCCACGTCGTCTACGCCGGGATTCAGGCCGACCCGCTCGTCGGGCGGGTGGCCGCCCTTCTGGCCGATGCCAGCCACGGCCAGCGGCTGATGGCCCGGGCGGTGATGAACGGCGAACGGACCGACCCGGCCGTCTGGCGAGCGATCTTCCCGGCGCTCTTCGACCCCGTGGAGCCCGTGCTCAGCGAGCGCTCCGAGGCGCTCCTCGAGGCCTGCCGTGCGGTTGCCGAGCGCGGTGAACAGGCGCGCAGCCAGTACCGGGGCGCGATCGTCGAGTCGCTCACGGCGCTCCTGCTCGCCCGCCGGTCGTCGGCCGTCCGCCGGGAGCGTCGGATCCTGTTCGACGGGGTGCGGGCGGAGATCCACCCCTACGACGTCACGGTCGAGACGCCCGCCTCGGCGGAGGCGTACGACTGCAAGTGGGGTGCCCGGGGGATCAACGCGGACGTGCTCGACCAGCTCGACGACGCCCGCCGCCACGCCGCGGAGGAGGGCGAACCGCTGGCTGTCGCGCTCGTGGTCTTCGATGCCCGCCGCTCGTGCCTCGTCCGCCTCGCGCGCCAGACGGTCCGCCGGGAGGGGATCGGCCTGGTGACGATCGAGACGCTCGATCGGCTCGCCCGGCGCCGCGCCACGCCCGGCAATTCGCCCGAGCCCGGATCGAGTGCCCGATGATCGACGACCGGCTCCAGGCGCTCACCGTTCGCTACCGGGTCCGCTTCGACGAATGCAGTCCGGCCGGGACGCTGCGCGCGGCGGTCTACCTGCGCTGCGCGCAGAATGTTGTCTGGATTCACTCGGAACGGCTGGGATCTGACTTGACCGGGACTGGTACGCGGCGCGCGGGATCGGCTGGCTCGTCCGGGGCGTCCAGCTCGAGCTTCCCGCGCCGGTACCGGCTCGAGTACCTCGCCCCGGTGGCACCGCGTCCGCGTTCGTCGCGACCGCCTGGGCGGACGGCGACGGCATCGCCTGTCGCCTCTCGGACGAGGCCGATGCTGGGTGCTTCCGCGCCAGGCTGGAGCCGGGGTCGGTCGATCGACCCCTGCTGACCGCCGCTGACGTCACCGATCCCACCCGCTGATAGGACTCCTGGGTCATCCCCGCCTGGGACGTGCGCGCACGCACCGTCCGGGCGGCCAGGCGGTACTACCCGGCTCGTCGGCGACGATGACGATCCGACCATGGCGCACCGGACAGCCGGCCACGAGACTTGGCGTGGGCGCACTCGCGCCCCCGGGGTCGCAGCAGCGCCGCGAGCGCACGATGGAAGAGAGCCTCCGCATGGATCTGCTGTTCCAGACCAGCCTCGCGATCGGTGCCCTGCTCCTCGTCCTCGTCGGGGCGGTGGCGGGCACGGTGGGATACGCGGCGACGATCGGGCGCCGCCGGCGAGGCGGGGTTGCCGCGCTCCTCGAGCGGCTCGCCGACACGGCCGATCCACGTCAGCTTGTGAGCGACGCGCGCCTGCGTGATCCACGCCTGCGGGCCGGGTTCGAGCGCCTGGCCTACCGGATGGCCGAGGCCTGGACGATGGCCACGACCGACATCCTAACCGGGATCCCGAACCGCCTGGCGCTCCTGGCGCGCCTGCGCGACGAGATCGAGCGGGCAAGCCGCTACCAGCACCAGCTCTCGACCGTTCTGATCGACATCGACCACTTCAAGCGGCTGAACGACGCCTACGGTCACGCCGCCGGGGATCTTGTCCTCCGTCACGTCGCCCAGGCGCTCGCCACCAGTCTCCGCTCGGTCGACGCCCTCGGGCGCTACGGCGGCGAGGAGTTCATGGTTGTCCTGCCCGAGACCTCAGCCGACACCGCGGCCTCGATCGCCGAGAAGCTCCGCCGGATCGTGGCCCGCCAGAAGATCCGGCTCGAGGACGGCAGCCGGGTCCAGGTGACGATCAGCGCCGGCGTCGCGGGCGGGCTGGGATCGCACCTTCGGCTCGATGCCCTGATCCGTGACGCGGACGCGGCGCTCTACTCGGCCAAGGCGCTTGGCCGCAACCAGGTCTTCGTCTTCCACGAGGTCGAGGACGACAAGCTCGTGGCCCGGGCCGCGATCGCCCCGGCTGCCCGCGACCATGCCCTGAACGTCGGGCGGACGGCGCTCAGCGCGGCGACGAAGTCACTCGAGGACGTGCTCGGAGCGCGTGCAGGCTGGGCCGGCCGGCCGTCCACGCTGATCGCGGAAACGGCCAGCCTCGTGGCCCGCTCGCTCGGTCTGCCCGATGGCGAGATCGAGCGGATCCGGACCGCGAGTCTCCTCCACGACCTGGGCAAGCTCGCCATCCCCGACGAGATCCTCTCCAAGCCGGGCGAGCTCGACGAGCCCGAGTGGCGGGTCGTGGCCGAACACCCGAAGATCGGCCAGGTGGTCCTCGAGCAGGCCGGCGCGCTGCGTGACGCGGCGACGATCGTCCTCCACCACCACGAGTGGTTCGACGGACGCGGCTACCCGCACGGGCTGCGCGGCCAGGAGATCCCCGTCGGAGCCCGGATCGTCGCGGTCGCCGACGCATACGAGGCGATGGTCGCCGGACGGCCGTACCGGACCGCGATCTCGCACGAGGCAGCCCTCGCCGAGCTCGAGCGCCAGGCAGGGATCCAGTTCGACCCGGAGGTCGTCGGCCTCTTCACGTCCCTCTTCGAGCAGGGCGTGCCC
>JAJYXX010000288.1 GCA_021801545.1 Chloroflexota bacterium
GCGTCACCTCCCAGGCCGTGGCGTGGTCGCGTAGCTCCGGGTCGAGGTCGTCCAGCGTCGTCGTCGTCACGAACGCCTGCGGCAGGGAGGCGATCCGGCGCACGAGGTGGGAACGCCGGTGCGGGTCAAGCTCGCTGAAGACGTCGTCGAGGAGCAGGAGTGGCGGGCGGCTGTCGAGGGCCGTGAGGAGGTCGAGCTCGCCGAGCTTGAAGGCGAGGATCGCGGTCCGCTGCTGGCCGCGCGAGGCGAACGCTGCGAGATCGCGGCCGCCCATTTCGAAGATCAGGTCGTCCCGATGCGGCCCGACGAGCGTTGCGCCGTTCCAGATCTCCTTGTCGGCCGTCTCGGCCAGCCGGCGCTCGAGCGCGTCGCGGGCCGACTCGCCCGGCAGCGCGACGGCGTTCGTCTCGTAGCGGAGCGCCAGGCGGCCGGTGCGCGCCTCGTCCGGGGCAATCTCGGCGTGGGCGCGGGCCAGCGGCTCGGCGAGCGCTCCGAGAAGCCGCGCCCGCTCGGTGACGATCGCGGCGCCCGCGTCGAGGAGCGCGCGGTCCCAGAACCGGAGTTCGTCGCGGCCGGCCTGCTCCTCGCGGATCGCGCGCAGCAGGCTGTTCCGGTGCTGGAGCGTCCGCCCGTACGTGGCGAGGTCGTGGAGGTGCGCGGGGGTGCACTGCCCCGCCAGCTGATCGAGGGCGGCGCGGCGCAGGTTTGGCGACCCCGCGATCAGGAGCATCTCCTCCGGTGCAAACAGGACGGTCCGCAACAGCCCCACGAGGCCGGACGCCCGGCGGGGTACCCCGTTCACGCGGATCCGCTTACGCTGGCTGCCGGTCCCCTCGCGCAGCAACGCGACCTCGATCGTCGCCGCCTGCTCGTCAGCCGGGCCGACCGAACCCTCGACCCGGCCGAGCGGCGCACCCCAGCGGATTAGCTCGGTGTCGCTCGTCGTGCGGTGCGAGCGGCCCCACGCCAGGAGCACGATCGCCTCGAGCAGGCTCGTCTTGCCGGTGGCGTTCGGGCCCCAGATGAGCTGGGGGCCGGGGCTGAACGCGGCCTCGAGCGACCCGTAGCCGCGCAGGTCCCGCAGGGTGATCGAGTGAAGCAGGGGTCGCCCGGGCAGCGCCCGGCCTCCTACGAGGTCGTCCGGACGGGCATCACGACATGGACGTACCGCTCGTCGCCCACCGGCCGGAAGACGCCAGGTGAGAGCGGACCGTTCAGCTCGATCGCAAACTGCTCGGCGGCCACGTTCTGGAGAACGTCTGTGAGATAGCGGGCGTTGAACGCGATCGTCGTGCCGTCGCCTTCGACCTGCGCCTCCACCTGGCCCTCGTTGTCGCCGACCTCGGCGTTGGCGCTTACGGTCACGCCGGGCTCTCCCTCGACGCCCACCTGGAGCTTGACGATGTTTGCCGACTCGCTGGCGATCAGGGCCGCGAGGCGGACCGCCTTGAGGAGCTCCTCGCGGTCGACCATCGCCCGGGTCGTATGGGTAGCCGGGATTACCTGCTGGTAGTTCGGGAACTGGCCATCGATGAGCCGGCTGACGAGGTCGATCCCCGCGAGGTGAAAGAGCACCTGGTTGCGCGCCGGTGAGAGGATGATCTCGACCGAGTTGTCGATGTCGCCTAGGACACGGGCCAGCTCGTTGAGCGATCGGGCGGGGATAACAAGACTCATCTCCTCCACTGGATCGAGGACCTGAACCGTCTTCACGGCGATCCGGTAGTTGTCGGCCGCTGCGAGTGTCAGGTGGTCTCCCTCGAAGCGCGCGAGGACCCCGGTTAGGATCGGGCGGGCTTCGTCGCTCGCTGCTGCGAACGTTGTGTGGGTGAGTGCCTCGCGGAGTGCTCTCTGAGTGATCCTTGTCGTCGGTCGTTCACCAGCAACCGGGATCGCAGGGAACTCGTCGGCGTCGATCCCCTTCACGTGCGTCTCGAAGCGCCCGCAGCGGATGTGAAGAGTGTTACCCGCTTGAAGCTCGAGGTCGACGCGCTCACTTGAGGGCAGGGAGTTGATGAGGTCGGTCAGGAGTTTGGCTGGCACGGTCGTCGCCCCGTCATCGTCGACTTTACCGGGGACCCAGTATGTGATCCCGATCTCGAGGTTTGTAGCGGTGAGCTTGAGACCTGCATCCTCCGTCCTGAGCAGAACATTGGCCAGGACTGGGAGTGTACTTCGGGTGGAGACGGCTCGACTAACAACCTGGAGTCCGCGGGCGAGGTTCTCCTGCATGACTGAGAGTTTCACGTCAGGGTCTCTCCAAGCTGAGGTGGATGACAATGATTCCAGCCGAGACGCCGAGGCCTGGGTGGCTCTGGATTCAGGCGGATGTCGCCCTGGGTGGATTGTCGTCCTATCTTCTCACCCCGTCATCATCGTCATCATGGTGTGGATGAGGTGGATGGGTCTGTGTCGTCGTGCGGGGCTAGCCGGTGGACAGGGTGACTTCTGGAGTGGATGACCTGGCGGCGACCATGGGGGTCGACCGGGTATGGTGGTGGAGAACCCGGAGCCACAAAAGAGACTAACTGGAAGGGCGGGAAGGTAGTCCATGGACGGCCACGCGCTGTTCACCGGAATACCTCGAGCACAAGGCGGGTTATCCACAGCGGGCACGGGTTGTCCACGAAATCAAGGCTCTTATCCACGAAGTGCTGGGGTTGTGGTGTGTTTCGGTTGGTCGTGCTGAGTGAGGTACAGACACGCCCGGCCCAGCTGTGGGGGTTGAGCTGAGCGAGGACACGCGACCGGGTGCGCCGAGCGCAGCCAGTCAGTCGGCGTAGATGAGCTCGCGGACCGCGGCGATCTCCCGCCGCAGCTCGTCGTTGGCAGCCGACTCACGGGTGATCTTGTCGCAGGCGTGCAGCACGGTCGAGTGATCCCGTCCTCCAAGCTCAGCGCCGATCCGCAGCAGCGAGACGTCCGTCTCCTCGCGCATCAGGAACATCGCGATCTGGCGCGGGACGACGATCGCCCGATCACGCTTCTGGCCCTTGAGGGCCTCGAGCTGGACGCCGTAGTAGTCGGCGACCGCCTTCGCGATCCGCTCGGGGGTCACCTGGCGCTTCTTGGGGTTGTAGAGCACGTTGGAGAGCACCGCCTGGGCGAGCTCGATGCTGATCGGCAGCGCTCCCATGCTGGCGTAGGCGACGATCCGGTTCAGTGCGCCCTCGAGCTCCCGGATATTGCTCACGACCTTGCGGGCGATGAACTCGATGACATCCGAGCCGAGCGGGACGCCACCTTCTTCCGCCTTCGCCCGGAGGATCGCGATCCGCGTCTCGAGGTCCGGTGCTGTCAGGTCGGCGATGAGACCCCACTCGAACCGGCTGCGCAGGCGCTCCTCGAGGGTGAGGATCGCCTTTGGTGGGCGGTCGGACGAGAGGACGATCTGCTTGCCGTCCTCGTGGATCGCGTTGAAGGTGTGAAAGAACTCCTCCTGGGTTCGCTCCTTGTCGGCGATGAACTGGATGTCGTCGATGAGGAGGAGGTCGATCCGGCGGTAGCGAGTCCGGAACTCGTCGATCTTGCCCTGCTGGATGCTGGTGATGAACTCGTTCGTGAACTTCTCGCTCGTGGCGTACACGACGCGCTTGCGCGGGAACTTCGCGATCACCTGGTTGCCGATCGCGTGCATCAGGTGCGTCTTGCCCAAGCCCACCCCGCCGTACAGGAAGAGCGGGTTGTAGGCGTGACCCGGCCGCTCCGCGACCGACAGGCTGGCGGCATGTGCCAGGCGGTTGGCGGAACCGACGATGAAGTTGGCGAACGTGTAGCGCGGGTTGAGATTCGTCGCGCCGCCCTCGCCGCCGACCCGGGTCGGCTCGACCCGGACCCGCTGGGCAGGCTCGGCGCCGGCCGACGAACCGCCGTTCGCCGAGGCGCCGGTGGGACTCGTGGCGTCGGCGGCCGCCACGACGAACTCGACCTGGACGCTGTAGCCGACGATCCGGGCGAGCGTCTGGGAGATCAGCGAGCGGTAGCGGGTCTCCAGCCAGTCCTTGGCAAAGCCGTTCGGCACGGAGATCCGGAAGCGGTTGTCCTCGACGCCGACGAGGCTGGTGTCGCGCAGCCAGGTCTCGTAGTTCGCCGGTGAGAGGGAAACCTGGAGTTCGCCAAGGGCGGCGCGCCAGACGTGCTTCGCGTCCATCGATCGACGTGATCCTGCGTAATGACTGAATGATTGACGAAATCCGACGGCTGCGATCCGCCGACCGAGCGAGCCAAGCGCGAAGGTCTTGCGACGCCGGAGACGAAGCCGTCGACCGACCCCTGCTGGCCCCCCCGGGGTCTTCCGAGAGGTGCCCACGAGCGTCCCGGCGTCGGGGGCTCGGGAAGGATAGCACCGCCGAAAGCCGCCCGGCAAGGCGATTCTCAGATACCCCCTGGGAGTATCTTGTAGGGCAGGACCGGCGACCTCGGGCGGGACGTCCGGTGACGGTCTGACAGCTACTCCTTGGTCGCTCGACAGCCGCCCGGGCCACCTCGCTCGTCATTGCACGCACCCGGAACGCTACACGGCCTACAATGCCGCAGCCCGAGTCGGACAGCGCTCCAGGGCTGCGCATTGGCGAGGATTGCCGGCCCCGAACGGCCCCTGAGGACGTCGATCGTCGGCGATGGCGCGACGGCCGGAACGCACGCCTGCCGCGGCCCCCCGCCGAGGACCCCGGCCGAGTACCCGTCGGGCCCGTGGTGGAACGGACGGGCTGAACGAGTACAGTCGTTTGACACCCCCTCCAGGCGATCCATATAATCCCCCGGACGAGACGCGCCAGGCGCTCATGGGGCGCACGGCGCGTTTGCGTGCCTCCAGGGGTCCGAACAGACAGTCCCCGAGGCCGGATGGAGAGGATCGCGCGCAACCCCGATGAAGCAGACCTACCAGCCCAAGAAGCGGCATCGCGCCAAGGAGCACGGCTTCCGCGCC
>JAJYXX010000227.1 GCA_021801545.1 Chloroflexota bacterium
GAGCGGCTCTCGGTCCGCCAGCGGAGCGGGGTCGTGGCGATCGCGCTCGGTGTCGCGGCCCTGACCGCGCTGCGCGGATGAGCCGCGAGGACCAGATGATCCCCCAGGCGCGGCTGCGGAACTTCTCGATCATCGCCCACATCGACCACGGCAAGTCGACCCTGGCCGACCGTCTGCTCGAACTGACCCACACGATCGAGGCGCGCCAGATGACGAGCCAGGTGCTCGACTCGATGGACCTCGAGCGCGAGAAGGGGATCACGATCAAGGCCCGCGCCGTCCGGCTCGAGTACACGGCCCGCGACGGCCTGACGTACGGGTTGAACCTGATTGATACGCCCGGCCACGTGGACTTCAGCTACGAGGTGAGCCGCTCGCTTCAGGCCTGCGAGGGCGCGCTCCTCGTCGTCGATGCCGCCCAGGGGATCGAGGCCCAGACGCTCGCCAACGTCCACCTCGCGCTCCGCGAGGGGTTGACGATCATCCCGGTCATCAACAAGATCGACCTCCCCTCGGCGCAGCCCGAGGTCGTCATGGAGGAGCTCGAGAACGTCCTCGCGATCCCGCGCGAGGAGGTGATCCTCGCCTCGGCGAAGGAGGGGACCGGCGTGCCCGAGATCCTCGAGGCGATCGTCGAGCGGATCCCGCCTCCGAAAGGTGACCCGGACGCTCCGCTCCAGGGCCTGATCTTCGACTCCCACTACGACTCGTACAAGGGCGTCGTGGTCTACGTCCGGCTCGCTCAGGGCCGACTCCGCCAGCACGACACGATCCGGCTGATGGCCTCGGGCGTCGAGTCAGAGCTGCTCGAGCTCGGCGTGTTCCGCCCACAGCTCGTGCCCGTCAAGGAGCTCGTGGCCGGCGAGGTCGGCTACGTGGCAACCGGCCTGAAGAGTGTCCGTGACGCCCAGGTGGGCGACACGCTGACGAACGCGAAGGCTCCGGCTGCGGCGCCGCTGCCCGGCTACCAGCCGGCCAAGAGTCTCGTCTTCGCCGGCATCTACCCCCTCAGCGGCGAGGACTACCCGCTCCTGCGCGATGCGCTCGAGAAGCTCCACCTCAACGACGCGAGCTTCACCTACGAACCCGAGAGCTCGATCGCGCTCGGTTTCGGGTTCCGCTGCGGGTTCCTCGGCCTGCTCCACATGGAGATCGTCCAGGAGCGACTCGAGCGCGAGTTCGGGCTCGAGCTCATCCTGTCGGCCCCTTCGGTCTCCTACCACGTCGTACTCACCCATGGGCGCGGCGTCGTCGAGGTCGACAACCCCGCGCTCTTCCCGGCCGTCAACGAGATCGAGGAGATCCGCGAGCCGTGGGTTCGGGTGAGCGTCGTCACCCCGACCCAGTACATCGGGGCGCTCATGGAGCTCTCGACGAATCGGCGGGGGACGTTCCTGGACATGGAGTACCTCGACCCCCAGCGGGTGCTGCTCCGGTTCGAGATGCCGCTCGCCGAGCTGATCGTCGACTACTACGATCAGCTGAAGAGCCGCTCCCAGGGCTACGCCTCGATGGACTACGAGGAGGCCGGCTACCGTCCGGCGAGCCTCGTCAAGCTCGACATCCTCGTCGCCGGCGAGCCGGTCGACGCCCTCTCGCTGATCGTTCATCGCGACCGGGCGGCGGCGACCGGGCGCGCCCTCGTCGCCCGCCTGAAGGAGCTGATCCCGCGCCAGCTGTTCGAGGTGCCGGTCCAGGCGGCGATCGGCTCGAACGTCGTCGCCCGCGAGACCGTCCGCGCGATGCGCAAGAACGTCCTCGCCAAGTGCTACGGTGGCGACATCACACGCAAGCGCAAGCTGCTCGAGAAGCAGAAAGAAGGCAAGCAGCGGATGAAGCGGGTGGGGTCGGTGGAGATCCCCCAGGAGGCCTTCCTCGCCATGCTCTCGATGGACGAGTAACCCGAGGCCATGGAGGAGACGCTTCGCAGTCTCGTCGCGATCGCGTTCGCCCTCCTGCTCGTCATGCTCCGCCTCGACGCCGAGCGCTTCGGCGTCGCCGAGTACACGGCGGCCGCGGCGGGTGACCGCTGGACGGTCCTCGGGCGGCGGTTCGCCTGGTTCGTCCTGGGTCTAGCGCTGATCGGGATCGTCGCCGTCATCCACCCGGGCCCGCCCGGTGCGCTCGGCCTGCAGTTCGGGGATCGCGGTGCCGTGCTCCTCCTCGGCCTCGCCTACGCGACACTCGGGGCCGCCCAGGCGATCGCGGTGGCCCGTCTCCGCTTCGGGCGACTCCGGACTTCACGGCCGTCGTCGTACCCCTGGCCGCTCCTCAACGCGCTGGCGACCGCCCTCGTCGACGAAGCGGCGTTCCGCGGAATCATTCTCGGTTTGCTCCTCGTGACCGGGCTCGATGCAGGCGTGGCGATCGTCATCCAGGCGCTCGTCTATACCCTGGCGACGCGGACCGGGGTCCCCGGTCGCGACCTCTACCTGCTCGCCTGCGCCCTCGGGCTCGGGCTCGCCGGCGGGTGGCTGACGGTCGAGACGGGCGGGATCGGGGCGGCCGTCGTCGGCCATGTGGCGACGAGGTTCGCGGTCGCCGTGCTCCTCGAACGGGCTGATGGCGACGAGACGGGCGATCGCGACGACGCCGACGAGCCCGACGAGCCCGACGAGCCCGACGAGCCCGAGGGCGGGCCGGCGGTCACGGGCGCGCCCGGCCGGCGCTGAGGTGGCGGTGCGCTCGATCGCCGGTCGCGTGTCGCCCGGGACCGGGAGCAGCTCCTCGCTGCGACCCCGGCCGCCGGTCGCCCTCTACCTCCACGTTCCGTTCTGCCGCTCCCTGTGTCCGTACTGCGATTTCGTCGCCGTCGCCGGGTCGGCGGCCCGGGGACCGTCGAGCCGGATCGCCGCCTTCCTCGATGCGCTGGTCGTGGAACTCGGGCTGCGCGCCGACGCGCTCGATGCGCGGTTCGGACCGCCCGGCCCCGGCCGTCAGGCCCTGGAGAGCGTCTACTTCGGCGGTGGCACGCCGTCGCTCCTGCCGGCCGAGACGATCGCGGGCCTCCTCGCCCTCGTTGACGAGCGCTTCGGTCTTGCCTTCGGCGCCGAGGTGACGCTCGAGGCGAACCCGGGGCGCGACGAGCGCGGCGACCCCCGGGCGCTCCGGAAGGCAGGGGTGACGCGCCTCTCGTTCGGCGCGCAGAGCCTTCGTCCGGCCGAGCTACGGCTGCTCGGGCGGCGCCATCGGTCCGCCGACGTCGCCGACGCGGTCGCTGCGGCGCAGGCGGCCGGGATCGGGTCGGTCAACCTCGACCTGCTCTACGACCTGCCCGGCCAGTCGTTCGCCGACTGGATCGAGACACTCGAGGCGGCCCTGGCGCTCCGGCCCGACCATCTCTCGCTCTACGCGCTCACGCTCGATGATCCCGATGCCGAGGGCCTGACGGGGCCGGCCGGCGACCACCTCCCGGTGGCGAGCGGGGCTCGTGCCTGGCGCGAACGCGCCCGGCCCAGGCAGGACGACGACCGGGCAGCCGGCCAGTACCACTACGCGGCCAGCGTCCTCGCCCGGGATGGCTGGCATGGCTATGAGATCTCGAACTGGGCCCGGCCCGGGCACGAGTCCCGGCACAACCTCGCCTACTGGGAGCGCCGCCCCTACGAGGCGGTCGGGCCCGGCGCGCATGCCTTCGACGGCACCGTCCGCCGCTGGAACGCGGCCCGGCTCGATGGCTACCTCGCCGCGCTGCTGCCGGCCGGTGGCGGCGCGCCGGCCCTGCCGCCCGGTGGCCAGGAACAGCTCGATCCGGCAATGGCCGCAGCCGAGGAGCTGATCCTTGGTCTCCGGACCGACCGTGGCGTCCGGCGCGAGGCGCTCCTCGCCCTGCCCGCCGGTTCTTCCATCTTCGGCTGGGCCCTGGCCGGTGAGCTCGTCGAGCTCGTTCAGCTCGGTGAGGACGCCCGGGTCCGCCTCACCAGCCGGGGCCGGCTGCTCTCGAACGAGCTGTTCAGCCGCCTCGTGTAGCCGGGCCCCCGGGCACAGGAGTGCGCCGTCCACAAGGTGCGCTGCCCACCGTCCACAGGTGCGCTGCCCACCGTTGACACTCCCGACGACCGGCTGCTACCATGCCGGCAGACACGTTAGCACTCGCACATCGAGAGTGCTAACAACAAGGAGAACGGCCTTGGCGCGACGGATCCGCCGCACCACCGGTCCCCTGGATGCGCGAGCGCAGGCGATCCTCCGGACCGTCATCGAGGAATACGTCTCGACCGCGACACCGGTCGGCTCCCGTGCGCTCGTCGAGCGTTACGGGTTGACGGTGTCGAGTGCCACTGTGCGCAACATCTTCGTCGAGCTCGAGGCGGCCGGCTTCCTGGCCCAGCCCCACACCTCGGCCGGGCGCGTGCCGACCGACGCCGGCTACCGCTACTACGTCGAGTCGATCATGGAGGCGACGCCACTGCCGCCGGTGGAGCAGCTGATGATCCGCCACCAGTTCGGCCAGGTCGAGTACGCGAGCGAGCACTGGTTCCGCCTCGCCGCGACGACCCTCGCCTCGGTGACCCGTGAAGCCGGGCTGGCGACGCCGGCCAAGCCGTGGGCGGCCCGCATCCGCCGGATCGACCTCGTCACGATCCAGGATCGCCTCCTGAGCATCATCCTCATCCTGCGCGAGGGGACGCTGAAGCAGTCGCTGCTCGCCCTGGCCGAGGCGGTCGACGGCGACCTCCTCGCCCTCGTCGCCCAGCGGCTGAACGCGCAGCTCGAGGGTGCGACGGCGGCCGAGATCGAGGCTCGCCTCGCTCGGTTCGCCGGTTCCGAGCCGGCCGCCGTGCTGGCTCGTCGCGTCACCGAGCGGATCGTGGCCACGATGCGCGAGTTCGACGCCGCGAAGATCGAGGAGCTCTTCAGCGACGGGTTGCTGAACGTCATGGAGGCGCCGGAGTTCGCCGAGAGCGAGAAGCTCCGGCGGGT